>JAZTXO010000125.1:0-9798 GCA_045636445.1 Eubacteriales bacterium
ATCTTCCCTTTGCTATGGCATGGTGGCACAACCTTTGCGCAGGCGGCACTGATATGTTCGGAAGAGATACTGCCGACAAGTCATTCGGAGCAGAAAAAGGAACGATGGCTCACGCAAAGGCTAAGGTTGACGCAGGTTTTGAGTTTATGACAAAGCTTGGTATTCAATACTTCTGCTTCCACGACGTTGACGTTGTTCCCGAGGCAGATGATATAAAGGAAACCAACAGACGACTTGACGAAATTTCCGACTACATCTTAGGAAAAATGAACGAAACGGGAATAAAGTGCCTTTGGGGTACTGCAAATATGTTCTCGAATCCCAGATTCCTTGCAGGAGCAGGTTCGACCTGCTCGGCTGACGTTTATGCCTTTGCTGCGGCACAGATAAAGAAGGCTCTTGATCTTACGGTAAAGCTTGGAGGCAAGGGATACGTATTCTGGGGTGGACGCGAGGGCTACGAAACTCTCCTTAACACCGACGTTAGATTTGAAGAAGAAAATATTGCAAGGCTTATGAAAATGGCTGTAAAATACGGCAGATCCATCGGATTTGAGGGTGATTTTTACATTGAGCCAAAACCCAAAGAGCCGATGAAGCATCAATACGACTTTGACAGTGCGACTGCTATCGGTTTCCTTAGAAAATACGGTCTTGACAAGGACTTCAAAATGAATATTGAAGCAAACCACGCAACTCTTGCGGGACACACCTTTGAGCACGAGCTTCGTATTTCGGCAATAAACGGTATGCTTGGCTCTATTGACGCAAACCAGGGGGATTATCTTCTTGGTTGGGATACCGACGAGTTCCCCTTTGACGTATATTCGGCTACTATGTGTATGCTTGAAGTAATAAAAGCAGGCGGACTTACCGGTGGATTTAACTTTGATGCGAAAAACCGCCGTCCCTCATACACTGCGGAGGATATGTTCGAAGGATATATTCTTGGTATGGACACCTTTGCTCTCGGACTTATCAATGCGGAAAAGATAATTAACGACGGAAGAATTGCAGAATTTGTAAAAGAAAAATATTCAACCTTCTATACTACCGAAATCGGAAAGAAGATACTTTCCGACGAAACCTCTCTTGAGGAGCTTTCCGCATACGCAGAAAAGCTCGGAAACGCTTCCCTTCCCACAAGCGGCAGGCAGGAGAGACTTGAAGCGATTGTAAATAACATACTTTTCGGGTAATGAGATGAATACATATATTGGAATTGATCTTGGAACGTCGGCAGTTAAGCTGATTTTGGTTTCTTCCGACGGCACTATAATTTCTTCGGTCAGCAAAGAATATCCTATCAGCTATCCTAAAGATGGGTGGAGCGAGCAAAATCCCGAGGATTGGCTTTGTGCTGTAAAGAGCGGACTTTCGGAGCTTCTTTCGGGCAGATGTCACAAAGATGTTCGCGGTATTTCATTTGGCGGTCAGATGCACGGACTCGTTATGCTCGACAAGCAGGATAAAGTTATCCGCCCTGCAATACTTTGGAACGACGGACGCACAGAGGAAGAAACGACATACTTAAACGAGGTTGTTGGAAAAGATAAGCTCTCGGAATATACGGCAAATATTGCATTTGCCGGTTTTACCGCACCTAAAATTCTTTGGGTAAAGAAAAACGAGCCTGAAAATTTTGAAAAAATTGCAAAGATAATGCTCCCGAAGGATTATATAGCCTACAAAATGACGGGAGTTCACTCAACCGACTATTCCGATGCATCGGGTATGCTTCTTCTTGACGTAAAAAACAAATGCTGGTCGGAGGAAATGCTTAATATTTGCTCTGTTAAAAATGAATGGATGCCGAAGCTTTACGAAAGCTATGATGTTATAGGAAAAGCGTTGCCCGAATTTAATCTACCCAATGCGGTAGTATGTGCAGGTGCAGGCGATAACGCTGCTGCGGCTATCGGCTGCGGTGTAATCAAGAACGGTGATTGCAACATTTCTCTCGGTACAAGCGGCACTGTGTTTATAAGCGGTGATAGCTTCACTCTTGATGAGAATAACGCTCTTCATTCCTTTGCACACGCCAGCGGCAAATATCATCTTATGGGGTGCATACTTTCTGCCGCATCCTGCAACAAGTGGTGGATGGAGGAAGTCCTTCGCTCCAAGGATTATGCAGGTGAAGAAGAGGGACTTTCCGAACTTCTTGGGGAAAACGAGGTATTCTTCCTGCCTTACCTTATGGGAGAGCGTTCTCCTCATAACGATGTAAATGCCAGAGGCGCATTTATCGGAATTCGCCCTGATACTTCGAGGCAGAAGATGAATTTAGCAATTATGGAAGGTGTTGCTTTTGCTCTTCGTGATTGCTTGGATATAGCAAAAAAGAGCAATATTGACATCAAATTTACAAAAATTTGCGGTGGCGGAGCTAAAAGCAAAACCTGGAAAAAGGTTATTGCAAACGTGCTTGGAATTCCTGTCGTGGGACTCGAGGCAGAGGAAGGGCCTGCTCTTGGCGCAGCTATACTTGCTATGGTTGGCTCCGGTGAATATAAAAACATTTCCGAAGCCGCAGACGCCATTGTAAAGACTTCGGTTATTACACCGCCCGACGAAAATCTTACCATAAAATATGAAAGAAAATATAAGATTTTCAAAGAGCTATACCCGGCTCTTAAAAACTGCTTTGAAATGATGGCTTAAGAAAGGAAGTACAAAAGTGAAATATACAGTTTCAGCAAAAAGCGACTTTGGAAAATGTGAATATGATAACGAAACGGTAAAATTCACCGCAGAAAAGCCTTCGGCTGATGCGAGATTTTTCCTTGATGTTGACTTCCCTGAATGGGAAGAGGATTGTTATATTTTAATTCCCGCTTGTGCATATAACGGCAACCGCTTTAAGATGGTTGAGCGTCCCTACCCTCCTATGTACCTTGCAGACGAGGTAGGAGAAAATGCAGAGCATCAAATAATGCGCGGCATTCCCACCCTCGGCAAGGACGGAAAAGGAAAGCTTGAATGCTCGGTTGCCGATGCGGCATCGCCTATTATCGGTATTTTTAACAGACATTCAAAGGAAGCATTTTTCCTCTTCACCGAGCAGCAGGTAAAGGAGAAAAACATCGGTTACAGTATCGTCGGCGGCAAAATTACGGTTCAATTTCCGCAAAAGCGAGATTATGCTTACCGCCACGCCCTCACACCCGACCGTAATCCCGACAAGGGCATATCGATAAAGGCGGGCGATGAAATTTCCACGAAGGTTCTTATAAGAAGCTATCCTTGCAAGGACATTCCCGAATTTTACGATATATTTATGAACGTTCGAAAGCTTCTTATGAGTGCACCTCGCCCCGAAAACGGCTACACGCCTGAGCTTTGGAAGGTTATGGAAGCCCACTTCAATGACCACAACTTCAGCGGCAAATATTACGGCAACACCCTTTGGATAACCTGGCAGACAGGTTGGACAGGCGGCGGTATGTCGAGCTATCCTCTTTATATGCTTGGTGACGATAGAACAAAGGAAAGGGCTATTCAGACCCTTGACTTTATGACAAGCTTTATCACTCCCGCAGGACTTATCTCCCCTGTTGTATATGCAGGAGAGGAGATGCGCGACGATAGCCAGTACCGACAGCTTCGCGGAAAGGAATCCCGCGAGGATTACGCTCATATGCAGGGCGCATATCTTGTAAGAAGAGCCGGTGATATTCTTATTTTCCTTATCAAGCAGTTCAAATCGCCTATGCCTATAAAACAGAGCTGGGTTGATGCGGCTCGCGGTGTTGCCGACGCTATGGTAAAGGTGTTTAAGAAATACGGTACATTCGGTCAGTTTATTCATCAAGATACGCTTGAAATGCTGTACGGCAAGTCTTCCTCCGGCGCATCGGTTGTTGGCGGTCTTGCTATGGCTTCGGATTACTTTAATTGCGACGAGTATATGGAGATAGCAAAGGCTGCGGGAGAATTTTATTATCAAAACTTTGTTTCAGAGGGTATTACCAACGGTGGTCCGGGTGAAGCTATGACTGCTCCTGACAGCGAAAGCTCTTATGCATTCGTTGAAAGCTACGTTATACTTTATGAGCTTACGGGCGATGAAAAGTGGCTGAAATATGCAAAAGATGCGGCAAATCTCTTCTCCTCTTGGGTTATGACCTACAAATTCAAGTTCCCGGAGGGTAAGGAATTTGCGCGTCTTGACATCAACACCTTGGGAAGCGTATTTGCAAATGTACAGAATAAACATTCCGCACCGGGTATCTGTACGTTCTCGGGTGATACTATGTACAGACTTTATAAGCACACGTGTGATGAAAGATATTTGGAGCTAATTAAGGATATTGCCTACTTTATGCCACAGTGTATTTCAACAGATGAGCGTCCGATTTACGATTGGGATCACGAATACGGAGACCCTAACGGAAAGCTGCCCGCAGGCTACATTTGCGAAAGAGTAAATACAAGCGACTGGGAATACGACCAGTGTGTCGGCGGCGTATTTAACGTAAGCTGCTGGTGCGAAACCTCGGTTATACTCACCTTCCTTGAGCTTATGGATAAGGAAGAAATGAAATAAAAGAAAAGAGATATGATTTGGAATTTTCCTTATCATATCTCTTTTTTATATACGAATGTTTTTTTGAGAGGATATTTCGAGATGTTTTTCGTTCTTTTGACCGAAAAAGTAGTTACCTACGTCGAGTGTGTCGAAAAGCGTAATTAAATAGCCAAAATATACCCAATCCCATTTTGAACGAGGAGATTTTGAGATATTTTTTTCGTTCTTTCGACCGAAGGCGTAGTTACCTACGTCGAGTGTGTCGAAAAACGGAACAAAATAGCCAAAATATACCGTTCAAAATTAGCCACCGAGGTAAGCGCGGCGTATATCTTCGTCTTCGAGAAGTTCTGCACCGGTTCCGGTCTTTACAATTTTACCGATTTCAAGAACGTAGGCTCTGTTGGCTATGGAGAGTGCTTTTTTTGCATTCTGCTCAACGAGAAGAACGGTTGTACCGAGGGAGTTTACCTGCTTTATCATATCAAAAATCGTGTTTACGTAAAGAGGTGAAAGTCCCATACTTGGCTCGTCGAGGAGAAGAAGCTTCGGACTCGACATAAGGGCGCGGCTCATAGCAAGCATCTGCTGCTCACCGCCGGAAAGTGTTCCGGCAATCTGATTTGAACGTTCACCGAGAATCGGGAAATGAGAATACATTTCCTCAAGACGCTGTTTAAATCCTGCCTTATCCTTTTTGATGAAATAGCCCATTTGAAGGTTTTCGTAAACGGTAAGCTCCTGGAAAATACGTCTTCCCTCGGGTACTTGAGCCATTCCGAGAGGCAAAAGCTTGTGAGCGGGAGTTGTTGTAACATCCTTTTCACCTAAGAAAACGTGTCCTGCAGCTTTGGGAATAAGTCCGTTTACAGCGTGCATAATTGTTGTTTTACCTGCGCCGTTTGCACCTATGAGGGCTACGACTTCGCCCTGATTTACTTCAAAGGAGACGCCTTTTATTGCCTTGATAAGTCCGTAATTAACTTCAAGATTTTTTACTTCAAGTAATGCCATTTTCGTCTCCTTTCTTTAATCATCGTCACCGAGATATGCCTTAACAACCTCGGGGTTAGCGAGAGCTTCTTCGGTCTTACCCTGCGCGAGAGTTGTACCGAAGTTCAGAACTGTTACATTATCGCAAATACCCTTAACAAGGCTCATATCGTGCTCGATAAGCAATATTGTCATATCGAAATGGTCACGAACGAATCTTATTGTGTCCATAAGCTCGGCAGTTTCCTGGGGATTCATACCTGCGGCAGGTTCGTCAAGAAGCAGGAGCTTGGGATTTGTTGCAAGAGCTCTTGCAATTTCAAGCTTACGCTGTTTTCCGTAAGGAAGATTGCAGGCAAGAGTATTTTTAAGCTCTTTAAGTCCGAATATGTCAAGTATTTCCTCTGCTTTTTCTACCATTGCACGTTCGATTCTGAACTGCTTGGGGAAACGAAGAATCGAGGGAATAACTCCGCATTTAAATTCGGGAAGATTATGAAGACCTACCATTACGTTTCTAATAACGGTCATATTGTTGAACAAACGAATGTTCTGGAAGGTTCTTGCAATTCCCTTATGATTTATTTTCTCCTGGGAATAGCCTACAAGATCCTCACCTTCAAGATAGAATTTACCGGCAGTAGGAAGATAAACACCCGTAAGCATATTGAATACGGTGGTTTTTCCTGCGCCGTTAGGACCGATGAGTCCGTATATTTCATTCTTCTTTATTTTAAGGTTAACGTTTTGAGCAGCCTTAAGTCCACCGAATGAAATTCCAAGGTTTTTGGTTTCAAGAATATATTCTGACATCAGTTCTCATCCTCCTTATCGGGATTTTGAACACTCTCCACAACGTTAACGTCAACAGAAAGTACCTCGTTCATTTCAATCTTTGTAGGCACTCTGTCCCACTTGCCTTCGTCGTCAGCGTAACCCTGTCTTGCTTTCTTGAAGTTCAAGAGCTTCTTTATGCTAAACTTTTCTCTGATAGACTTAAGTGCGGGAGCGTTGTTATAAATAACGATTACAATAAGAATGAGAGCGTAAAGAATATCCTTCATAACCGCAAGCTCGTTGCCCATCCATACGCCAAGCTTTCTGTCGATAAATGTTATTGCGGTTGCGGAAACGATTGCGCCGCTGATATTACCCATTCCACCAAGAACGACTATAATCAAAAGGTTGATGGAGTAATTAAGGTCAAGGTTGCCGGCTACAATTCTGTTATTTATAAAGCTGTACATAACGCCGCCAACACCTGCAAGCATTGCAGAAATTATAAAAGCAACAAGCTTATATTTTGTTACGTTGATACCGGTTGCTTTTGCTGCAATTTCGTTATCACGAATTGCCGTTATCGCTCGACCGTGCTTTGAACGAATAAGGTTTTGAACGATAGCAACCGTTATGAGTACCAGGATAAATCCAATAATTATAAAATACTGCTTATCAAATCGGGGTGTAACAATACCGCTGGCTTTATCGATAATCGGTCTTGTTGATATCTTATCAATCTTAACCTCTAAATTGAGAAGCACGGTTTTAATTATTTCACCGAAAGCAAGTGTTACGATAGCCAGATAGTCACCTCTGAGACGAAGAGCCGGCAGACCTATAATAAAACCAAAAAGACCTGCAACAGTTGCTCCGACAACCAGAGAAATGAGGAATGTAATCACGCTGTCGCCTTCGATTATTTTAAATTTATCAAGAAGAACCGCGGTAAATCCTCCGAAATAAGCACCGATACACATAAATCCTGCGTGACCGAGAGAAAGCTCACCGAGGAAGCCAACAACGAGAGAAAGGGATATTGCAAGAACGATTTTCATCGTTATTTCTTCAACCAGGAAGAGTGTCGACTGCGGAAGATTTCCTCCAAGAGTCATTACGGACAATACTCCGCCAACAATAATAACTGCAAGATAGTTAACAAGATACTTCCAGCTAATTCTTCTTAAGGAGTCAAGCATTTTATTCATTATACCTTCTCCCTTCTCTTCTTACCAAGCAAACCGTTAGGTCTGACAAGAAGTATTATTACAAGTATTGCAAACTCAATAGCCATAGTATAGTCGGCAAGGGCTGTTGCATTAAAGATACACTCAATCACACCGAGCAATACTCCGCCGAGCATTGCGCCGGGGATAGAGCCTATTCCTCCGATTACGGCTGCTGCAAAGGCTGTTATACCTCTTGTAGAACCAAATTCGGGAGTGATGGAACAGGTTGCAGGATCAATAAGTATACAGAAGCAGGCTATTGCTGCAAGAGCCGAGCCTATCGCAAAGGTGAGAGTGATAATAAAGTCCACGTTTATACCCATAAGACGGGCTGCATCCTTGTCCTCCGATACAGCGATCATAGCACGTCCAACCTTTGTAAACTTAATGAACAAGGTAAGAGCAGCCATAACGACAACAGAAATTACAAGAGTAATCAAGGTGTAATATCCAATCTGCAGGTCTTCTGTAATCTTAAATTTACCAAGGTCCTCGAAAATTATAACGAACTTTGAGTCAGAGCCAAACTGAGGAATGCTCATTATAATACTCTTAAGGAAGTAACTTATACCTATGGCAGTAATAAGCACGGCAAGAGGAGATGAGCCACGCAAGGGCTTGTACGCAATTTTTTCAATCAGTACACCTAAAACCGTACAGAAAACAATTGAAAACAGAACGGCAAAAACAGGGTTAACTTTCAAGCCAACAAGCATTACGTAACCGGCAACCATCATTATATCACCGTGAGCAAAATTAAGCATTTTTGCAATACCGTAAACCATTGTATAACCCAGCGCAATCATGGCGTATGTTCCGCCAAGACTTAAGCCGTTAACTAAATTTATCAAAAAATCCATAAAATGTCCTTTTCCTATATTGCAACAATTTGCCGGCGCAGAAAAACTGCGTCAGCAAATTGTAAAGCAATTATTTTTTAGTTAGCGTTTTTTACGATGTACTTAACAGCTTCCTTATTAACAGTACCGTCGTTAGACCAAGAAATGCTGGACTTACCGTCTGCCTCGGGAGCGCCTGTTACACCGTGGAATACGAACTCATCGCTGGTGAATACAGCCTTGAGAATATCGCAGAAGTCGGATGCGGAAGTAGTTACAGAGAATTCCTTTCCGTCAGCCTTCGCCGCCTTAAGAGCTTCGAAGATTGCATATACGCAGTCATATGCTGCAGCACCAAACTGGTTAAGGGGAGCGTCTGCACCGTACTCCGCACGATAATTTGCGATGTAGGTAGCTGCTGCGCCCTCGGTAGCACCGGAATTGAAGTGAGAAAGGTAAGAAACTTCCTGAGGAATGGTGTTGATATCAAAGTTTTCAACAGAAGAATCAATTCCGTCAAGACCATCGCAACCGAAGTATACCGCATCACTCTTGATGATATCCTTGCCCGCTACCATAAATGCAGCTGCAGGATTGTAGTATATAGGCATAAATATTACGTCGCAATCCTTAAGAAGGTTAACCTGAGTAGAATAGTTGGTATCACCGTCCTTGAAGGAAGCAACTGCAACCTCACCGAGTGCAGAACCCAAACCGCTCATAAACTGGTTATAGATGCCCTTGGAGTACTCATCGTCAGACTTATAGAATACACCAATCTTCTTGCCCTGGTAGTTACCCTTGAAATAGTTTGCAGATGCTGCGCCCTGGTTAGAGTCAGCAAAGCACATCTGGAATGCGTTATCATACTCGGGAACTGCGTCACCGGATGCAGAGGGAGTAAGTACGAAAACGTTATCGTCGTGAGAATATTCCTTGAACTCAAGAGCAGGACCAGTGGTTACAGTACCAAGAGTAATCTGAACACCGGACTCGTAAAGAGCCGCATAGTTTCCTGCAACAAGGTCGGGATCATGCTTGTCGTCCTTCATATCGAACTCGAACATTACACCGTCAAGTCCGCCGGCTGCGTTAATTTCCTTAACTGCAAGCATAGCAGAATTCTTAACTGCTATACCGTAGACAGCAGCACCGCCTGTAAGAGGGCCGGATGCTCCAATCTTGATCTTTGTATTATTCTCGGCGTAATTGTCACCGCCATCGTTGCCTCCGCAGCTTCCGAGAACAACTGCCACAGATGCAAGCATTGCAACTACGAGCACTGCGGACAAAATTTTCTTAAACACGCTATTCATTTTATTTACCTCTTTCTTTATTTTTTTAAGTGAATTTGCTCTTTTTTAGAGCTCTGCGTGAAATATGCTCCTATTATATTACTTTTCATAGCAAATGTCAATAGTTTTTAGTA
>JAZTXO010000126.1:0-2026 GCA_045636445.1 Eubacteriales bacterium
GTTTCCATCTACGATGTGGAATTTGATTATTACAAATAAAAAAAGCACCCCAAAGCCTTGAGCTATGGGGTGTTTTCTTTTGCATTTTTTTATTTCAGCGAATTTATAATTCTCAAAGAACTGTCAATAACCTGTTCTGCAGTGCCCTTTACGTACTGTGCCGTAAGTGCTTCGTAACCGCCTTCGTCGTATGCGGAAGCCACGGGATAATATCCTTCGTAGCCGTTGGCACAGCAGGCTGTTATGGTAAGGGTGAAGGGGGAATTTTCCTTGACGGCAACCCCTACCTGAGTAAATGGTTCACCGGGGAAACCTGCAAATACAACATTACCCACAGATAAAGCCGTGATGCAAAGTTCTTTTTCTTCGGGATAATCCATAAGACGGACAATTCTCGATGCCTCTGCCACAATTTCCACAGAACGCATACCCGTTGTGCCCGAAGCGGCATCCTCGGAGCCTGTTTCCCGATGGATTTTGTAAATCTTCAGTGCATTTTCAAGTTCGTCTTCTTTGCCCTTGTTGTACTTTACGCTTATAATTTCGTGACCGTAGTTTATGTTACATCCGTCAAGCTTCTTTGCAAGAAGTCTGTTGGCAAGTACCGACATTGCAATTTTCTTCCCCATGTATTCGGCACGAGGATAACCTCTTAAGCAGACATCTCCACTACCGAGCCTTACGTCAATGTGGTTTGAGTCGCCCTGACAACCGTTGATGTAGACGCAAACAGAGTTTTCTACATTCTTTTCGTATGTATCCCTTACAAAATGGGGATAATCTGCCGAAAGCTTGCATCCGCCGATAACATCGGGATGTACCTGGAAATTGATGATGGCAATTTCGCTCTTGTTTTCTCTTCTGAACATGAGAAGGGACGAACTTTCATCGGGCTTTCCGAGAACATGGTCAATGTTGGGATTCTGATGGCCGGGATTTGTACGCACAGAACCGTCTTTCATACGAAAACGTCTGATAAATGCAACATCTTCGACTCTGCCTCTTGTGTAGAACATTTCGGATTTTACAGCATCATTCTTTGCCATAAGAGCCGTATCGGCGATTCTCTTTACGAGCCATTTGCTGTATTCTTCGTTTTTCATTCCACCGCTCGATTCGGCAACGGCAGGACCGAGGTGCGTATGGGTGCACTCGATAAATACCCCGTCGGTTTCACAGTCGATTGCAGACGCCACCGCCTGACGAAGAGGCATCATGAACTTCTGATTTATACCGATAATGTCAAGATTTATAAGAACGGCTCCCTTTTCGCTGTCATTCAGGTATACTGCACTTGCATAAAGAGGGTCAAGAACACCGTCGGCAAGTCTTTCGTGGAAATATCCCGAAATGCTGGCTCCCAGAGGGGGTGTTATGTCTGTTCGTGCAAAGCCTGTGTAAAGTTCTGCCATAGTTATCACCTCATTATTGTTTATGTTAACTTTAGCACAGAAAAAACGGGATGTCAACAAAAAGAAACAGCAAAATTTTAAAAGCCTGTTGAATTTGCGGAAAATATGTGATAGAATAATAAAAAAATCATGCGGAGGCATAAAAATGCTCGAAACAAAACTTACAATTTCAGGCTTTTGCGATGAAATTCATGACTTTAATAAAATTCAGTTCGACGTTCTTAAAGAACTCGGAATTAACCATTACGATTTCCGCCTTATAAACGCAAAGAGCGCCCTTGATTTCTCTGACGAAACCATTGATGCAGTTCTCGATATGGGCAAGGAATACGGAATGACCGTAACAAGTATCGGTTCGTTCATCGGTAAAATCAAGACAGACGGTAACTTTGATGCTCATTTTGATCAGTTCAAGAGAATCGTTGAAATTGCAAAGAAGGCGGGAACAAAATACATCAGAATTTTCTCCTTCTACCTTCCGGAAAACGAAGATTTCGACTCCTATGAAGACTTCGTAGTTGAAAAGCTCACACCCATGGTAAAGTACGCTGAAGAACACGATGTTATTCTTCTTCACGAAAACGAAAAGGGCATCTACGGCAATGTTGCAAGTC
>JAZTXO010000127.1:0-23441 GCA_045636445.1 Eubacteriales bacterium
ATAATCTGCTGTCTTAATAAGGTCAAGATTATGCTCGATTACGACTACTGTATTACCGCCGTCGGCAAGACGCTGGAGTATTCCGATAAGCTTTGAAACGTCCTCGGTATGAAGTCCGGTCGTAGGCTCGTCAAGAATGTATATGGTTTTACCGGTGGAACGCTTTGCAAGTTCGGTTGCAAGTTTTACTCTTTGTGCTTCACCGCCCGAAAGAGTGGTTGACGACTGACCGATTTTAATATAGCCGAGTCCTACGTCAAAGAGTGTCTGGAGTTTCTTTTGAAGCGCGGGAAGTCCGTCAAAGAAGCTTATTCCCTCTTCTACCGACATCTCAAGCACGTCGTAAATATTTTTACCTTTAAATTTAACGTCAAGAGTGTCTCTGTTGTATCTCTTTCCCTGGCAAACGTCGCATTTTACGTAAACGTCGGGCAGGAAATTCATTTCAATACACTTTACACCGTCACCCTCGCAGGCTTCGCACCGTCCTCCCCTTACGTTAAAGGAAAATCTACCTGGGCCGTAGCCCTTTGCTTTTGCATCTCTTGTTGAAGCGAAGAGATTACGTATATCGGTGAAAAGTCCTGTATAGGTTGCAGGGTTTGACCTTGGTGTTCTTCCGATTGGACTTTGGTCGATGGCGATAACCTTATCGAGATGCTCAAGTCCGGTAACTTTTTCGACCTTGCCGGGATAGGTTATGGCACGGTTAAGGTCTCTTGCAAGAGTACGGTAAAGAATAGAATTTACAAGAGAGGATTTTCCGCTGCCCGAAACACCGGTTACGGCTGTAAACGTTCCGAGGGGAATATCCACGTTCAAGTTTTTGAGGTTGTTTTCGGCTGCTCCGATTATATGAAGATATTCACCGTTACCTGCTCTTCTTGTTTTTGGTACGGGTATAAGCTTTCTTCCCGAAAGATATGCGCCGGTAATGGAGCTTTCGCTTTTTGCCACCTCGTCGGGAGTTCCGACGGCTACAATTTCACCGCCGTGAATACCTGCACCCGGTCCTACGTCAACGATGAAATCCGCAGCACGCATAGTGTCCTCGTCGTGTTCAACGACAACAACACTGTTACCGAGGTCTCTAAGATTTTTCAGAGTTTCGATGAGTTTGCCGTTATCTCTTTGGTGAAGTCCTATACTTGGCTCATCAAGGATATAAAGAACTCCCGTAAGTGACGAGCCTATTTGTGTTGCGAGACGGATTCTCTGTGCTTCGCCGCCTGAAAGAGTACCTGCGGTACGTGCAAGGTTAAGATAATCAAGGCCTACTCGAACAAGGAAGTTTAGCCTTGCTTTAATCTCCTTTATAACCTCTTTAGCTATTTTCATTTCGCTTTCGGTAAAGCTTAAACCGTCTATAAATTCGGACATTTTTTCTACCGAAAGGCGACATATTTCATCAATGTTAAGACCACCGACGGTAACTCCGAGAACCATATCCGAAAGTCTTCTGCCATGACATCTAGGACAAGCGACCTCTTCAACAAACTGCTGATAATAGTCGCCACCCATCATTTTCATACGCTTTTCGATAATGCGAACTATTCCGTCAAAGGAGGTTATCTGGTCTCTGTAAGTACCGTCAAAATAGCGGGTTACATGGTATTTTTTATCTCCTGTGCCGTACATAAGAGCTTGTATAGCTTCTTCGGAAAAATCTTTTAAGGGAGTATCGAGAGTGAAGCCGTAGTCCTTGCCTGCTGCTGCAACGAGAGGCCCTGTCCAAGAGTCCTCTGTCATAGACTTGAAGCCGTTTGCGGCAATTCCACCGTCACGAAGAGTAAGTTCAAGATTGGGAATGAGCTTTTTTACCGAAATTCTTTGCATATTTCCGATTCCGGCACATTCCGGACAAGCGCCTATGGGGTTGTTAAACGAAAACATTCTCGGCTCAAGCTCCGGGAAGCTTATTCCATGCTCCTCGCAGGCATATTTCTGTGAAAATTCAAGCTCCTCTCCGTCACTTCCATCACGGTTTACAACAAGAATATTCACTCTACCGTCAGACGCCTTAAGCGCAGACTCAACAGAGTCGGAAAGTCTTGAACGAATATCGTTACGAATTACAAGTCGGTCAACTACGATGTCTACCGAGTGCTTAAGGTTTTTATCAAGCTGGATTTTTTCGCTTAAATCATACATATTTCCGTCAACTCTGACTCTTGCGTATCCCGCTTTCGTTGCGTCGGAAAATACCTTTTCGTGCATACCCTTTTGCGCTCTTACAACGGGTGAAAGCACCATAAAACGCGTTCCCTCTTCCATCGCAAGAATTCTCTCTACTATCTGGTCGATAGTCTGCATTTTAATTTCTTTTCCGCAAACGGGACAGTGAGGTACGCCAAGTCTTGCATAAAGAAGACGGAGATAATCGTATATCTCGGTAACAGTACCAACGGTTGAACGAGGGTTTTTCGAGGTTGTTTTCTGGTCTATTGAAATTGCGGGAGAAAGGCCCTCAATAAGGTCAACCTCGGGCTTGTCCATCTGTCCCAAAAACATTCTTGCATAGGAAGAAAGACTCTCCACAAAGCGACGGTGTCCCTCGGCATAGAGAGTATCGAATGCAAGAGAGGATTTTCCGCTTCCGGAAAGGCCTGTAAATACAACAAGCTTGTCTCTTGGAATAGTGACGTCTATATTTTTAAGATTGTTAACTTTTGCGCCTTTAATAACAATATTTCTGGACATTTTTTGTTCCTTTTTTGCTTTTTATTAGCCTTGTTTAAGCTAGGGGAAGGCTGTTAGCGGAGTTTTTTAATTTCATCGCGCACTATTCGAGACGTCGAGGCGCCGTCCCCTACAAATATTTATCTTAATTTTTTGATTTCGTCGCGAAGATATGCCGCTTTCTCAAATTCGAGTGATTTTGCTGCTTTTTATGCCTTCCCCAAGATAGGGGAAGGGGGACCACGCAGTGGTGGATGAGGATGATTCTATTTGTTTAATTTTAAATCCTCATATTTTATACCAATATTTTTCATAATATCGGCTACTACACCTCTGAAATTCTTGGTTATTTCGATATTATTATACCTTATTACTTTTATTCCGTCTAAAGCAAGTTCTTCGTCTCTTGCTTTGTCATAATCTTTCGCTTCCGGCTCATAGTGTTGAGAACCGTCAAGTTCAATCGCTGTATTTACACTCGGAATAAAAAAATCTAATATATAGTTCCCAACGACATACTGCCTTTTGACCGTCATCGGTAAAAGTTTTAAAAAATCATACCACAAATGCTTTTCTTCGGGAGTCATATTTTTGCGTAAGTCTTGGGCATATTCTGTTAGATTTTTATTATATGGATACATTTTTCATCCTCATCCACCGCAAGCGGTCCCCCTTCCCCTATCTTGGGGAAGGCTGTTAGCGGAGTTTTTTAATTTCATCGCGCACTATTCGAGACGTCGAGGCGCCGTCCCCTACAAATATTTATCTTAATTTTTTGATTTCGTCGCGAAGATATGCCGCTTTCTCAAATTCGAGAGCACGAGCCGCCTCACGCATCTCGGCAGTAAGCTTTTCAATAAGCTTTTCACGCTCTGCCTTCGAAAGCTTCTTTTTCTTTTCGGGCTCTGCCTTTTTGCCTATTTCAATAAGGTCTCCGACCTTTTTCTTAACGCTTTCGGGAATTATACCGTGCTCGGTATTATATCTTTGCTGAATTTCACGACGGCGGTTGGTTTCGTTTATAGCGCCCTGCATTGAGCCGGTTATGGTATCGGCATACATTATTACCCTGCCGTTTACGTTTCTTGCGGCTCTACCAATAGTCTGAATAAGCGAGGTTTCGCTTCTAAGGAAGCCTTCTTTATCTGCGTCAAGAATTGCAACGAGAGACACTTCGGGAATGTCGAGACCTTCTCTGAGAAGGTTGATTCCGACAAGAACGTCAAACTCGCCAAGACGCAAATCACGTATGATTTCCATACGCTCCATTGTTTCTACCTGGTGGTGAATGTACTTAACCTTAATGTTATGAGTGGCAAGATATTCGGTAAGATTTTCCGCCATATTTTTGGTCATTGTAGTAACAAGCACCTTTTCGCCGCGCTCGGTGGTTGCGCGTATTTCACCTATGAGGTCGTCTACCTGACCTTCTATTGGACGAACGAAAATTTCGGGGTCTACAAGTCCGGTAGGACGAATGAGCTGCTCTACGGTCGAGGAGCTTTCTCTTTCTTCATAAGGGCCGGGAGTCGCACTGACAAACACAATCTGCCCAAGTTTTTCTTCAAATTCTTCAAAAAATAGGGGTCTGTTGTCAAAAGCAGAGGGCAGACGGAAGCCGTATTCAACAAGGTTTGATTTTCTTGCAAAATCACCGCCCGACATACCTCTTACCTGGGGAAGCGTTACGTGGGACTCGTCCACAAACAGAATGAAATCCTTCGGCATATAGTCAAGGAGAGTATACGGAGTTGAGCCTTTAGGTCTTCCGGAAAGGATGCGGGAATAGTTTTCCACACCGGAGCAGAAGCCTACCTCGCGAAGCATTTCTATATCATATTTTGTTCGCTCTTCTATTCTTTGAGCCTCTATAAGCTTGTTTTGACTTTTGAAAAATTCCACACGTTCACGCATTTCCTCTTCGATTTCAAGAAGAGCTGCTTCACGCTTGTCGTCGGATACGGCATAGTGGGTTGCAGGGAAAATTACAACGTAAGAAAGATGCTCGGTGATCTCGCCGGTGAGAGGATTTACACGAGAGATACGATCCACCTCGTCACCGAAAAATTCAATTCGAAAGGCGGTATCCTTTTTTGACGAGGGGAAGATTTCCACAACGTCGCCTCTGACTCTGAACTTATTACGGACAAAATTAACGTCGTTACGCTCGTAGCTTATAGAAACAAGGCGGCGGATAAGCTCGTCACGGGACATTTCCTGCCCTGCTCTTATATCAACGAGAAGATTATGGTATTCGTTAGGATCACCGAGAGAGTAAATGCAGGAAACAGAGGCTACTATAATAACGTCGCGTCGTTCAAAAAGAGAGCTTGTTGCGCTGTGACGGAGCATATCTATTTCCTCGTTTATCATAGCGTCTTTTTCGATATAGACGTCTTTTCCGGGGATATATGCTTCAGGCTGATAATAATCGTAATAGGAAACGAAGTATTCCACCGCATTATCAGGGAAAAATGAACGGAATTCTGTACAGAGCTGAGCCGCAAGTGTTTTGTTATGCGCCAAAACAAGAGTTGGGCGGTTAAGGTTGGCAATAACGTTAGCCATGGTAAAGGTTTTACCCGAACCGGTAACGCCGAGAAGAGTCTGCGCTCTCTCACCCGCAAGGATTCCGTCGGTCAATGCCTTTATTGCTTCAGGCTGGTCACCGGTTGGCTTATATTCACTTTTCAGTATGAATTTACGCTCTTCCACCATAATCTCCATTCCGTCGCCACAATGCGACTGCACAAATATTTAACGAAATTTCAGTACCGAATGCGAAATTTTAAGAGTGGGGGGGCATAACGAAAATCATACGTTACAGAACTTTCACGTCGGCCTGCGAAAATATTTTTACATTATATTATACCATAAATATTTTATAATGTAAACCGATTTAAAAAATTTTCGATAGACTTCGGATTTTCAGGCTTAATCAAAGCTTTATTTCTCCGCAGGCGATTTTTTCTCCTGCGTTGCCCGATGGCTGAGTTGTGAAGTCGTCGGGGGAAGAATGGATTATCAGCGTTTTGCCTACTATTTCGGGAACAGAAAAGCGATTTGTCAAAAATGCCGAGTAGGCTATTCCGTCTGCTCCGAAAAGGGGCGGCAGATCGCCTCGGTGATAGGGGTGAGGACAGTTATCGGGGTTATAATGCACACCTGAGTTTGGGAAAGGGGTTTCCCCTGCACCCTTGCAGCTGTTTCCGTCGTGGATATGAAAGGCAAATATGGGAGAGGAGCATCCGCCCTCACCTTTTGGCAAACCTACAAGCTCGGCTATAACAAAGCTGCCGTACTCGGTTTCGTAAAAAAGGACGCTTCCGAATATTTCGGGGTACTTTTCGCCTCCCAAAACGTTAGCGTATGCATCGGGACGGCGGCGAAACCTTAAAATGTTAGAGAAGTCGGGAAAATAGTTTCTTTTGTTCATTTTTACCTCGTTTTTTTAATGTTAGTATATGCTAATGCGAAAAAAAGAGATGCTTTTTTGCATCTCTTTTTTCATTAAATTGTATATGTAGTTTTAGGGGGTATCACTACGGGGTTGCCGTCGATTTTTAGATACAGCGTAAGGGACGAGTCGTTTTGTATTTCGGTATCGGTTATTACAAGCGACTTTATTGCGTCCTCGTAGTCGAAGATTTCGCCTATCGTACCGTAGAAATATTCATTCGGTCTGCCGCCGTATTTTTCGCAAAAGGCTACGAGATTTTTCCAGGTGTTATTACGCTCGTAGTCTATTGAGTGAACTCCGAAAGAGAAGAATTTCAGCTCACCGTCGTCGGGCAGAGCCTCGTACTTTTCCATAATTTCAAGAAGGTCGTGATCCATTGCACAATACTTCCAATGAAGTCTGTCTGCAGGGAGAGAGAAGCTCTTCACCGGCCAACCTGCGTCTCTTGCACCGTAATAGCCGATTTTTTCAACGTGATCGAGAACCTTTTGGTAATCTACCTGCTGACCGAATGGCCAAACGAAGCTACGAACACTTCCCTCACCGAATACACAATTCAGTTTTTCGTTAGTTTCGTCCAAAAGCTCGTTATATCTCTTGGGGTCTACGATAAGAAGCCACCTTTCAGTTGAGATGCCGTAATAATATCCGTTGACGATCCAAGCGCCCTCTACCGTAGGATGATGATAGACGGTTTTTATATCAGCACTTTCCTTGTCAAAAGGCTCTTCGGAAAAGATGTATGGTGTACCGGGAACAAAAATTTCCGGATGATATATAACGTGGTTTGCAATCTCAAAGCCAAAATACATCTCTCGATACTCTTCCGGGGACATTTTGTCGCTGTAACAGAGATTGAAAGTACCGAGAACTCCGGCAGGACGGACAATATCGATAAACTTTTTATCCATCTCAACGTTTCCGTCGTCAATGGTAAAGCTCACAGATTTTCTCACCCAACCGGGAAAAAAGTTTTTGTCAATTGTGTGTTTCATAGTATATTACCTCATCAGTTACATCGAACTTCAAAACATCGGAAATTTTTAAGTGTGAAGATTTTCGTGTTGCCTTCTAAGCGAGGGAATTTTGATGAAGCGCAAAGATTTTCGTGTCGCCAGTCGTAGATATCTACGGCAAAACAAAAAAATCTGCAACAGTTCGCATTTTAATAAAAATTGATGAAATGCAAAGATTCTTTTCGTTGCCTTCTAAGCGAGGGAATTTTGATGAAGCGCAAAGATTTTCGTGTCGCCAGTCGTAGATATCTACGGCAAGACCGAAAACTCTGACGCGATTCGCAAAATTCACCGCTTAGATATCCCAGTTGTGGTAAACTGCGTTAACATCATCATCCTCATTGAACTTGTCAAGCATCTTCTGCATATTTTCAGCATCTTCGTCGCTTGTAAGTTCAACGTAGGTAGAGGGAACTTTTGCAAGGTCGGCGGTGTTGATCTTGTAACCCTGGGCAATTATTGCATCACGAACTGCATCAAGATCCTGGGGATCGGTATAAATGGTGTACTCGCCCTCGTCGTTTTTGATGTCTTCAGCACCTGCTTCAAGAGCGTCTTCCATAATCTTGTCTTCGTCGATCTCGTTATCCTCGTCAACGATAGAGATTACGCCTTTCTCCTCGAAGAGATAGCCTACGCAGCCATTCTGCCCGAGATTTCCTCCGTATTTTGAGAAAGCAGCTCTTACGTTACCTGCGGTACGGTTACGGTTATCGGTCTGGGTTTCAACGATTATCGCAACACCCGAAGGGCCGTATCCTTCGTAAACGATTTCTTCAAAGTTGATGTCGGAGTTGTCGGAGAACTTCTTAATTGTTCTCTGAATGTTATCGTTAGGCACGTTGTTAGCCTTTGCCTTTGCGATAAGGTCGCGAAGCTTTGAGTTGTTGTTAGGATCTGCGCCGCCTGCTTTAATAGCAACAGCCATTTCCTTACCTATTTTGGTGAAGATCTTCGCCTTTGCAGCGTCTGCCTTCTCCTTTTTGTGTTTGATGTTATTCCATTTTGAATGTCCTGACATTTGTATTTTTTCTCCTAAAATATATGATAAAATTATTTACGTTTACGGTTCACTCATAGCTTAAAGCTTACGCTTTATATCTTCTCGGGGGACTGCATACAGATAAGATGAAGAGCTGTGCGAAGAACCTGATTCGTTGCTCTGGTAAGAGCTATACGGGAGGATTTAAGCGATGCATCCGCACAGTTTGCAATTGAGCATTCGTGATAGAAGCGGTTGAATGCAGCGCAAAGGTCGAGAATGTATCTGGTTACAATAGATGGCTCGTAATCGTCTATTGCGGAAATTATACGTTCGGGGAATACAGAGATAGTCTTTGCAAGTTCGATTTCAAGCTCGGAAAGAGGAGCGTCGGTCATCTTTCCTTCTTCGCTTACCTTTTCAAGCACCGAGCAGGTTCTTGCATAGGTGTACTGTGCGTAAGGGCCGGTATTTCCGTCAAAGGAAAGAGCGTCCTCCATCATAAAGTTGATGTCACGCATACGGTTGTTGGAAAGGTAGTAGAACACAATTGCTCCAACGCCTACCTGCTCTGCGATTTTCTTGCACTCTTCTTCGTCGGGGTGCTTTTCCTTTGCTATATCGTGAACTCTGGAAATAGCCTCGGCAAAGAGGTCTTTTAAGAGAATTACGTTACCGGTTCTGGTGGCAAGTTTTGCACCGTTTATGCTGACAGTACCGTAAGGAACGTGAACGAGCTGGTCGTGCCAATCGTATTGCATAAGCTCAACGACCTTGAACCACTGGGCAAAGTGAAGCGACTGCGCGGCACTTGTAACGTAGATAGCCTTATCGAAGTTATATTCATTTTTGCGATATACGGCTGCGGCAATATCTCTGGTAGGATAAAGGGTTGTGCCGTCGCTCTTTAGGATAAGGCAAACGGGCATATTCCACTTATCAAGATTAACGATAGATGCGCCTGCATCAATTTCGAGAAGTCCCATATTGCGAAGCTTCTCAACCTGGGCAGGCATCTTGTCGGTATAGAAGGACTCGCCCTTGTAGGAATCGAACTCTATGTTAAGGAGCTTGTAGGTTTTCTGGTATTCTTCAAGGCTGACGTCGACAAACCAACGCCAAAGCGCAAGATTTTCCTCATTGCCTTCCTCAAGCTTCTTGAACTCGGCACGAGATGCATCGGCAAGGGGGGATTTTTTCTCCTCGCTTAACTCTTCTTCTGCCTTGATTTCATTATTTATTCTGACGTAGAGCTTAACCAGCTCGTCAACTCCGCCCTGCTCTATCGTAGCCTTATCGCCCCACATTTTGTAAGCAACGAGCATTTTGCCGAACTGAGAGCCCCAGTCACCGAGGTAGTTGATACCAACGCACTTGTAGCCTGCGAACTCGTGAAGAAGCTTTAAGGAGTGGCCGATAACGGTAGTGCCGAGGTGGCCGATATGGAAGGGCTTTGCAACGTTGGGAGAGGAGTAGTCAAGAACTACGGTTTTACCCTCGCCAAAGGTGGGAGCGCCGTATTTATCGCCCTTTTCTATAACCTCGCTGACAACTCTGCCGGAAAATGCAGTACCGTCAATTTTGAAGTTAAGATAACCGTTTACCGCTGTAACAGAGGAAAATTCCTCGCACTTTATTGATGCGGCAAGGGTTTCGGCAATCTGTACGGGAGAGCGACGCAGACTCTTTGAAAGTCTAAAACAAGGGAGAGCAATATCGCCCATGGTTTTATCGGGTGGATATTCAAGCATAGCAAAAATCTCGGCAGCACTGAGGAGGCCCTCGCCAAAACCGGAAGCTACGGCATCTGCTATGAGGTTTGCGGTTTTATTCTTTAAGGTAAGCATATCTTCTGCCTTTCTTTATCTTAATATCAAAGAGAATCTTTCATTTTCACAAACTTTGCATCCGTTTCGTGGGCGGGTACAAGGCGGGCGGGAATATATCTTTCCATATTAAAGGAATGAGCAAGTGCGGTTTCGTACCCCGAATCGAGGTAAAATTCACCCTCACGCTCAAAGACGGTAACCTCGGGAGCTCCGAGTCCCAATTCAAGGCTTGTTGCAAGACCGGCAACACGCTCGGTATCGGCTTCGTCATCGGGATAATTGAGTCTTTCGGGACTGATAAGAGCGCACTTGAAGTCGGCATTTCTCTTCCACTCTTCAAAGCAGGCAATTATAGTATCGGCAACCTCTCTCGGAGTTGCTACGGTGGTATCGATTACAAGGTCGTAATTTGAAAGGTCCTTGATGTCAACACCGTACTGCTCCTTGTAACGCTTTTTCTCGCTTTCTCGACGAGCGCGTGTCTCGGCTATGGTTTCTTCAAGGGTGGATGCGTGCTCACCTTGTCTGTTAGCGTTCATTATACGAAGAGCGCTTGTTTCGATGTCGGTAGACATATAGACCTTAAAAGTCCCCTTGGTAAAATGCCACGCCATACGTGAGTCAATTATAAGGAACTTGTCCACATCGGCTAAAGCGACAAGACCGTCGTCGATTTCATGGTCGATTTCCGGATGAGTTTCCATATAAACGTTAAGTTCGGTAACAGTCATTCCACGCTTTTCGGCTATGGAACGAACTATTGAGCCGGTAGAGTAATACTCTGCCCCAAGCTCCTTTATAAGTATATCGGAAACGGTGGATTTACCGCTGCCAAGATCACCTGCAAGCGAAATTTTAGGCTGCATTTAGTCTACCTCACATAAAAAAGCATTTTAACTAAATTATTATAATATATTTTGTTAAAAATGTCAATAGATTTTTTTCTTTGCATTAAATACATACTAAAAATCTTGTATTATTGTCCTAATGTGTGCTATAATTTTTATAGAAAAACACGAAAGGAGGGCGACTATGAAAAGGTGTCTTTTTATCGGTTGGATTTTTATAATCATTTTTACATTTTCAGCTTGTTTTTCGCAAGACGACGAGAATCCCGAATGTTTACATAATTACACAGAGTGGGAAACACTATCGGAACCGACCTGCAAAGATATTGGTGTTGCACAACATAGCTGTAAAAAATGTTTCGCTCAGGAATACAAATACCTCTCGCCTTTAGCGACGCACACATACACAGATGAAAAAGATGACGTCTGCGATGTTTGCGGATTTCAGCGTCCTCTCCCCTGCGCTCACGAGCAGCTGATAACTATTGAGGGGGAAAACGCAGGATGTACGTACGACGGTTACACAGAATTAAGGTTTTGCTATTTTTGTAATGAAATCATACAAGAACGTGAAATTATAAATGCGTTAGGTCATGCCGAAAGCGATTGGATAACGGAGATTGAGGCAACTCATGGGATAGGCGGTTTTATGTACAAGGAATGTACCAGATGTAAAATTGTTTTATCGCAAGAATATACTGCTCCTATAAAGCTGTCGGAATTGGACTACGTTCTTGATAGACGAAATAAAACCTGCTCCATAACGGGGTTGGGATCGTATGCCGGAGAAAACCTTATAATTCCCGAAAAAATAGGAGATTACACGGTAACGAATATATTAGACAACGCTTTTTCAGGACAAAAAACGCTTAAAACCGTAAAGCTGCCGGACACTATACTATACATAGGAAAAAACGCATTTTATGGGTGTTCCGAGCTTACCGAAATTAATATCCCCTCATTAACAAGTCACGTTGGGGCAGATTGCTTCAAGGAAACCTCGAACCTTTCAACGATATATTACAATTCCAGCCAAAAATTTTTAAATATAGATCTGACCGAAGAGCATATAAGAACCATTGTGTTCGGCGGAGATATGATTCCGAACGATATTTTGCACAGTTGTCCGAGCGCAAAAGAAATTATACTCCTAGAGGGCGTCAAGCATATAGGAAGCAACGCTTTTGCTTACTGCCGTTGGCTTACCGATATAAAAATTCCTTCCACTCTTACGCATATTGGCTCTTATGCTTTTGAAGGGTGCCATAATTTAAAATCGGTTTACATAAAAGACCTCACCGCATGGTGTAACATAACCTTAAGCCAAACATACTTCTCTCATCACACAACGTCACCTATGGGCTTCGCTGATGAGTTATATTTGAACGGAGAGCTGGTAACAAACGTGGTTATTCCGGACTCTGTAACCTCCCTCCCGCCTTACTGCTTCAACTCCGAATTTATAGAAAGCGTTGAATTTAATGACGAATTATCCTCCATAGGAGAAGCAGCTTTTAGATATTGCTCAAAGCTCAAGGAACTCCGTATTCCCCCCAGTGTAAAAAACATCGGTTCATACGCATTTGCCAATTGTACAGGCTTGGAAAAGGTCGTTATATCAGATGTAAAAGCTTGGTGCGAAATAAGCTTTGATGGTATTTTTGCAAACCCTATTTATATTACCGAATCATTTTATATCAACGACAGCCTCGTTACCGAGTTGACCGTACCGAGCGACGTTACCGAAATAAACGACTACGCATTTTACGGTGCAAACAATCTACAATCATTATACTTTAGTAACGGAATTACCTCTATAGGCGATCACGCTTTTGCCCACTGTAAAAATCTTAACGCAATATCTTTACCGGAAAGTCTTAAATCCATTGGCAATTACGCATTTTATATTTGCTCCAATATTGCAGATTTAAAATTGGGACAAAACGTTGATTATATCGGCGACAATGCATTTTATGATTGCGATAGTCTTAAAAATATTTATTTTTCCGGCAGCGAAAGTGATTGGAACAGTATTATCATAGGCAAAGGAAATACTGATATTACCGCGGAAACAACTATCCACTACAATCATCAAAATAACGGCTTATAACCTAAAAATATTTTCCTTTTCGTGAATAAAACACCTTTGGGTGGCAAAGAATACATCCAGCAACGATTTGCGGAAAGGAAAAGATAATGGATAAAAAATTCAGTTTCTCTGACCAGCCCATGAAGGTCAAGGTACTTTACGGGGCGGTTATTGCTGTGCTTTGCATCAGCGCTATTGTAGTCGGCATCGTTTCTGTTGCCTCAAAAAAGAAGGACAAGACTCCCACAGACGAGGGAAAGCCTCCTATTACGGACTTGAATCCTCCCGATAACAACGAGCCTGAGGACACTACCCCGCCCGAGCCTGAAAAGCCTAAGGCTACAACCTTTGTTTCGCCCTTGGTCGGCGTTGTAGCAAAGGGACACAGCCTTGAGATGCCCGTTTTTTCGGCAACGCTGAACGAGTGGCGTATGCACACCGGTATTGATATTGCAGCCGAAGAGGGCGCTGAGGTATTTGCTGCGGCAGAGGGCAAGGTTACGAACATTTATTACGACAACTATTACGGTCAGGCAGTGGAAATTACTCACCCTGACGGAATAGTCAGCGTTTATGCGAACCTTGACGGCGATACCATCAACGTTAAGGTAGGCGATGCGGTTTCTGTCGGTGCGAGAATAGGCAAGATTGGCGACACCTCTCTTACCGAGCTTGCAGACGAGGCGCATCTTCATTTTGCGGTAAAGGTAAACGGAGTTAACGTAAATCCTCTTGACTATATTACCGAGGAATCGAAGAGCGCATCTCTCGGTATCAAGGAATAAACGGAAGTTGTTTTATAATTTAGCATTTTTTCTTGACAACTCAAGGTTAATATGCTATAATTAGACAAGTTCGGCGGAGCTTCGCAGAATCGGAGCTCCGTTATTTTTTTGGAGTAAAATATGACGAATATTGCAATTCTCGGCTTTGGTGTCGTTGGCGGCGGCGTTGCAAAGCTGATTACAGACAATTATAAAGAAGTCACCGGTCTTGGCGGAGACGAAATAAACATTAAGTATATTCTTGACCTCCGTGATTTTCCCGACTCTCCCTTTGCCGACAAAATAGTTCACGATTACGAAGTTATAGCTTCCGATTCGGAAATCGATACGGTTATTGAGGTTATGGGTGGCTCACATCCCGCTTACGAGTTCACTGTAAAGGCTCTTAAAGCCGGCAAAAACGTAATAACCTCCAACAAAGAGGTTGTTGCAAACTTTGGTGACGAATTTTTGAAGCTTGCAGAAGAGATGGGTGTTTCCTACCGCTTTGAAGCAAGCGTTGGCGGCGGTATTCCTGTGCTTTCGCCCCTTATCAGCTGTGTTGGACAGAACAAGATAAGCGAAGTTCGCGGTATACTTAACGGTACAACGAACTACATTCTTACAAAAATGTTTACCTTTGGCGACGGATTTGAGGAGTCTCTTCGTGATGCTCAGGAAAAGGGTTATGCCGAAAGAAACCCCGATGCTGACATTCTTGGCACAGATGCCTGCCGTAAAATCGCAATTCTCGGCGCTCTTGCAACCGGAAGACTTGTTCCAACCGAAAATATTCACACCGAGGGTATTACGAAAATCCGCAAGGAAGACGTTGACGCTTCGGCAAAGGTCGGTCTTAAAATCAAACTCCTTGGCAGATGCATTATAGGCGACGAGGGCACTTATATTATGGTTGCTCCCTTTATGCTTCCCGACTCCGAGCCTCTTTCCACCGTTTCGGGCGTTTATAACGCTGTTGAGGTTGTAGGTCAGCCTATTAACAGCGCTATGTTCTACGGCCCGGGTGCAGGTGCAGGTCCTACCGCTTCGGCAGTTGTGGGCGACCTTATGCAGATTATGCGTTCGGGTACGAATTGCGCAAAACCGTCTATGACCAAGACTTCCGAGGGCATACTTCCCTTTGAAAGCTTTGCTTGTCAGTCTTACGTTGCCGTAAAGGGCGGTTGCGAAAATTGTGTTAAGGGTGCATTCGGTGAGGTTCAGTTCATTGATGCCGAGGGTGAGATTGCTTTCATCACCAAAAAGATGACAGAGTCCGAAACCGAAACTGCTCTCAAGGCGCTTTCGGACAAGGGCATTGAAATTAAATCCAGAATCAGAGTTTTATAATATAAAAAGAGCTTTCTATGATATACGAAAAGGCTGGCGCTTTAGAAGTATACCGAAAAGAAAGCTCTTTTTTTAATTCAAAAACTCTTTTGTCAGTTCTGCTATTTTTCCGCTGAATTTAAGGATTGTAAACAAGGTTATAAGCGCCATAAGAAAAATTATCCCATCGGTTACTGCGATTATTCCGACAGAATCGGAAAGCGCGCCTATAAATATTGAAAAAAGAAACGCAAAGGTATATAAAAACGGTCTATCTTTTTTGAAAAGGTAAATGCAGCACTCATTTCCGTAATAGTACCAGCAAATAAGGGTTGAAAAGGCAAAAAGCGAAATACAGACCGCAAGAAAGTACAATGAAAAGCTACCGAGAGTCGACGCAAATGCGGCACAAATCAGAGACATTGGAGTTTTATATACCGAAATGTCCGGAACGGACAAAAGAATTACAAGTCCGGTCAGAGGGCAAAGTATAAACGTATCTAAAAACACCTCGAAAATGCCGAAAAGTCCCACGGACGCAGGGGCAGTCGCTTCCATTCGCGAAAGAGCCATAGAAGATGTTCCGATTCCTGCTTCGTTTGAAAGAATACCTCTTGCAAAGCCCTCTTTCATAGCCTTTGAAAAAAGGAAGGAAACAGCACCTCCGAATGCCTGACGGATACCGAAAGCCTCCGAGAAAATTTCTTTAAATACAAGGGGGATATTATCCATTTTTAATATTATCACCGAAAGCGACATCAATGAATATACCATAGCACTTAAAGGAATAAGGAATGAAGTTAATCGCTCGATGCCCGAAATTCCACGAATTACGGTTATTACGAGAAGCAGGGATAAAATTATAGCACATCCTGCGTGAAAAAATCCAAAGGAATAAAAAAAGGTATCCGAAACGGCGGCACTCTGCATTGAAGAACCCATAAAAAGAGCTAAAGCAAGACAAAACGAGGCATAAATTCCACCGAGAAGTTTGCCGTTTTTGGGATAAAGTTCTTCGAGGACATACTGCATCCCACCTCTTCCCTCTTTTTTTAAGCTGACGCAAAGGGTTGCTTCGGAGTATTTTATTATCATAGAAAATACCGATGACAAAGCGAGCCAGAAGAGGCTTCCTGCGCCGCCTATCAGAATTCCTGCGGCAACACCGAAAATATTGCCCACGCCAAGAGTACCCGCAAGCGCGAGACAGAGTGCTTTTCGCGAATCGGTTCTGCGAAAACGGGAAAGAAGATTTAAAAGACATTTTTTCGGATGCCTAAAAAGGAAAAATCTTAATTTTATTAGCATAAAAAGCCCACAAAAGCCTACGGCAAAGGGCAGAAAAGAAAAATTCATAAAAACCCCTCCGCAAAATTTTATGCGGAGGGGTTAGCTCTTTATTACTTAAACAATTCTATAAGCTTGGGGATTAAAAATTTGTATGCGGCAAAAGCCAGTACAGCAAGGCAGATTCCAAAGGTGATATAGTCAAATATACGGTTGTTTCTCTCTTCCTTTTCGGCATCAAGCTCGTCAAGCTGACGGTCCTCCTCGGTTTCGAGAAGCTCTTCGGGAATTTCCTCAAAATCGTCTCCCTCTTCCTTTTCATCAAGAGAAAAATCGTAGCTTCCGTCCTCAATAGACTTAGCTCTTTTAGAAGCCGATTCAAGAATAGAAGTCAGAGTTTCAAAGGTCTTTTGCGAGAGGTCTGCGGACTCGATTTTCTTTGCCAATCTGTTCATCGAAACATGAATTTTTTCAAGGTCTCTTTCAAGGGTAACAACATCAAGGTCGCACGCACATTCGGGACAAAGATATTTCGGGTGACCGTAAGCGCCCATTTCAAGTACGGGAGCATTTTCCTCGTCAACCGGAACAGAGCAGATTATACATTCATCCATTTTTAAATCTCCTTTACGCCTTTCCGTCAGGCAATTTAACAGTTACATTACCTTTAAGCTGAGAGCGAACGTATGCAAGATATTCTTCTCTCAAAGCTTTCTGCTCGGCTTTTTCTTCCTCATTTAAATCTCTTTGCTTTGCGAGTCTGCCAAGCTCGTTAATTCTGTCTATCTTTGCTTTATCCATTACACGCTACCTCTTCCGTAGTGCTTTGCAAGTCCGCCCGCCGCAGTTTCACGGTAAAGGTGGGACATATCCTTGCCTGTTTCATACATAGTTTTTATAACCATATCGAAGGAAATTTTTCTTGAGCCGGAAAGGAAATTCGCAAGGCTCATAGCGTTTATCGCACGCATTGCCGCAACCGCATTACGCTCAATGCAAGGTATCTGTACAAGGCCGCAAATAGGGTCGCAGGTAAGTCCTAGATGGTGCTCCATTGCAATTTCGGCAGCATACTCAATCTGGTCAATTCCCATTTCGAAAAGCTCGCCGAGAGCCGCTGAAGCCATAGAACAAGCAGTTCCTATCTCCGCCTGACATCCGCACTCTGCACCGCTTATTGAAGCGTTGTTTTTTACAAGATTGCCTATAAGACCGGCAACCGCAAGAGCCTTCAAAATCTGCTTATCCGAAAATCCGTGCTTTTCCTGCATATAGCGAAGAACCGAGGGAAGAACGGCACAAGCTCCGCAGGTGGGGGCAGTAACGATAACTCCGTTATCGGCATTTTCCTCGCTTACCGCATACGCATAGGAACAAACTATACGGTTTTCTCTTGTAACCGGGCTTTCGTCAATATGACGCTGATTGTAAAGATACTGTGCTTTACGCTCAACCTCAAGACCACCGGGAAGTATTCCCGATGTTGTAAGACCGCGGTGAATGGCATTTTTCATTGTTTCCCAAACGGTATAAAGGAAATCGTATATATCATCGCCCTCACGCATTACTATATAATCCGAAAGTCTTATACCCTCTTTTTTGCAAAGGGCGGCAATTTCGCCGAAGGTAGACTCGGGATATATTTCAAGAAGAGCCGAGCTTTCCCTGCCCTCGATTTTTATATCACCGCCGCCAACGCTCATTACACGCATCTTACTCTGTCTGTTTCCCTTTACAACAGAATAAATATCCATTGTGTTTTCGTGAGGCAGACCTTTTCTGTCGGTAGTATTAAAGATTATCTTCACCGGCTTTTCGGTTACTGTTTCCACAGCCTTGTCGGTGCCGTGTCCCTCACCCGTATCTGCAAGAGAGCCGTAAAGGATTACCTCGTACTCCTCTGCCTCGGGATGCTCGGAAGCATAGATTGCCATAGCCTTTGCAGGCCCCATTGTATGAGAGCTGGAAGGGCCTTTACCTATTTTATATATATCCTTTATTGATTTCATATAAATCTCCATACTTAAGATATTTAAGCTAGTTCTATTTTAACACATCTTTAAGCTTAATGCAAGAGCTTTAGGCTCTTTCCTTTTTAAATACGTCAATAATAATTTTTGAAAGTCTTTCCGAGGCTATATTTTGTCGGGCATCTCTCGGAGTATAGATATAACTGTTTCTTGCATAAGGGCCTATATCCAAAAGCTTTACCTTGTCGGAAAAAAGTCCCGACCAGGAAACAGAGGGCACAATAGCAACGCCGAGGCCCATTTCAACGTATTTTCTTACGTAATAGGGGTCGTCGGTTTGTATTGCTATACGGGGAGCAAAGCCGCACTCACGGCAAAGAGAGTTAACGTAATTAAAAAGCCTTGAGCCTTTGCCCATTGTAATAAATCTTTCATCTCGAAAATCCGAAAGTGTAAGATTTCCCTCATACTCTCCCTTTAAGCAGGCAAGACGCATAGGCTCGGTTACCAGGTGGCGAGAGTCGTATTCTCCTATTGCGGAAAAAGTATCCGATACAATTATGTCGTATTTTGTGTCAGGCTCTACGGTATGCGATATAATTATAGATACCTCGGGAAAGTTAAGACGAAATCTCTCGATTGCCTCTGTTACAAGACGTCTGTTTGTTTCTATAAGAAGCTTTATTTCTCCGCGAAGTCCGCTGTCGCTTGAAATTATTTTATTTTTAGCATCGCCTATCTCAAAAAGTCCTTTTTTTACTCCCTCGTAAAAAATTCTTCCCTCGTCGGAAAGCGAAATTTTATTAGAAGTACGAACAAAAAGCCTAACGCCAAGCTCACCTTCAAGTCTTTTTATCGTTTGGGAAATATTTGACGTTGGTACGCTGTGTTTTTTTGCCGTATGGGAAAAATTTTCGCATTCTGCGGCATCCATAAAGTATTCAAGCTGTAAAAATTCCATATCAATCACCTTTCACCCTAATTATATACCCAAAAGGATAAAATGTCAATATACTATATATTGAAAGTTATAGCTGATATACAAAATTTCATAGTTTACAATAGTTTTTACGAGTGGTATAATAAAATAAAAAAAGGAGAATAAAAATGTCTGAATTACTTGAAATAATCATGATTGTAAGCTTTGGCGCTTCCTGGCCTATGAACGTTATGAAATCCTACAAGGCAAGAACAACCAAGGGCAAGAGCCTTGCATTCCTCTGCCTTATCTTCTTCGGTTACATTGCGGGAATTGCTTCGAAGTTCTTAAGCCCCAGCTATATGGCTTCTTTCGGTGAGAAATGGTACGTTGTATGCTTCTACATACTCAACCTTGTTATGGTTGGTTGCGACCTTTGCCTCTACTACAGAAACTATCTTCTTGACAAAAAGGCTGCTAAATCTGAAAAAGGTGAATAAAAATGAAAATTCTTTCTATCGGTAACAGCTTTTCCGAGGATGCTCAGCGATATCTTCACGCTATTGCAGAGCATGAGGGAATCGACCTTCTTTGCGCAAACCTTTTCATAGGAGGTTGCTCTCTTGAGACTCATTATGACAATCTTTTGAACGAGACTCGCCCCTACGAATACTCCGAAAATGCGGTTCATTTGAGAAGTTCAACTCTTAAAGACGGTATTGCTGCTCACGATTGGGACGTAATCACTCTCCAGCAGGCATCCCACTACTCTCACAAAGAGGAAAGCTATTACCCTTACATAAACGAGCTTGCGGAATATGTACGCAAAAGCTGTCCGAAGGCGAAGATTTATATTCACGAGACCTGGAGCTACAGCTGTAAGGATAGGCTCGAAAAGCAGGGATACGGTAGGCATGGGGATATGTTCTCTTACATTGAGAGAGCCTACCGCAGAGCAGAAAAGGAAATAAATGCCGACGGATTTATACCTGCGGGTGAGACTCTCGAAAGGCTTCAAAACCGCGGATTTGACATACACCGTGACGGCTTTCACGCAAGTCTCGGTCTGGGAAGATTTGCTATATCCCTTACCTGGCTTGGAAAGCTTTGCGGATTTGACGTGACGAAGGTGAGCTACAAGGAATTTGACAAATTTGTCAGTGAAGAGGAATACAGCGCGGCAATTGAGTGTGCAAAGGAGTCTCTCGAAAACAGCGACAATTTCCTTTACGCAATAAGAACGAAGCATAATATTCCCTATGCCGTAAGCTACACCGGCACACCCGATACAAATCCTGAAAGAGCTCTTGACATTTACCTACCCAATACCGATAATTTCGACACCTTTATTTACTTCCACGGCGGCGGATTCGTTACCGGTGACAAGGAAAACGCATTCGCTCCCCCACTTGCAAAGTACTTTACAGAAAACGGTATTGCTTTCGTAAGTGCTAATTACAGAATGTATCCCTCGGCTTCCTATCCCGATTACGTGAAGGACGCGGCTCTTGCGGTGTCCTACATTAAGAAGAACATTAAGGACTTTGGCGGCTCGGGCAGAATATTTGTCGGCGGTACTTCGGCGGGCGGCTATCTTTCGCAGATGCTTTGCTTTGACAAAAAGTGGCTCGGCTTCTACGATATAAAGCCTTGTGATATTGCAGGATTTGTTCACGATGCAGGTCAGCCCACAACCCACTTCAACGTACTTAAGGAAAGAGGCTTTAACCGAAACCGAGTCGTGGTCGACGAGGCGGCCCCTCTTTATCACGTTGGCGAGGCGGAAAGCTATCCTCCCATGCTCTTTATCCTTGCGGATAACGATATGAAGAACAGAGCCGAGCAAACAGAGCTTCTTCTTTCCACAATGAAGCACTTTGACTACGATATGTCAAAGGTTGAAAAGATAGTCATTCCCAACTCGACTCATTCCTCCTATTGCTGCAAGGTGGACGATAACGGTGAATCCTGCCTCGCCAAAATCATCACCAAATTCATAAAATCTGTATAAAAAGCAAAGCAGAACGGCGCGATTTATCTCAAAGGATATTTCGCAAAATCCGTTCTGCTTTATTTTTATTTCAAAAGGCTCTTTCTGTAAGCCAGGGGGCTCGTATTCATATACTGCTTGAAAATCTTATGGAAGTAATTGGAGTTTGCAAATCCGCTTATTTCCGCAATCTCATTTATAGGAGTATCGGTTACCGAGAGAAGCTCAAGGGCTCGGTTTACCCTGACTCCGTTGATATAATCTATTGGAGTTTTTCCGATTGACTCCTTGAACATTTTCGTGAAGTAGTCGGGAGAAACAGAAATCATTTCCGCCAAAGTTTCAATATAAATTTTTTCACCGCAGTTCTCGTTTATGTAGTCTAAGGTAGGACGCAAACGCATTACGTTATGATAAACCATACGGTCAAACTCATCCTTTGAGCCAAGGTAATGGCGGATTAGCGCCGAGGAAAGAAGGAAGATATTCGCCCTTACGGAAAGCTTATAGCAGGAATCCTTGGAAAGAAATTCCTCATACACCTCGCTTAACGAAAAGGCTATTGATTCGTATATTGGATGTTCCGGGCCGAAAAGATAAATTTTATTTCGCGCCTGAATGTCAAACATATAAAAGACGTCTATATCGAAGTTTTCCATATGCTCTTCTATCATAGCTCTCTCAAATCTTAAGGCTCTGAGAGAGGCTTTTTCGTCACCCGCGTCCACGCGGTAAACAAGACCTCTCGGTACGTAGATAAAATCGCCCTCAACAGCGTCGATTGCCTCAGTTCCCACCTCGACTGTTGCATATCCGGAGGTTATTTCAAGAATTTCGATAGCGGCGGCGTTAAATCCCGACAAAATGACTCCGCTACCCTCAGCGGTAGATATTTTAAACCCGTTTTCAAGCTGCAAAGCCATATTCTTTCCTCCATTTTTTCTTTTTTATCAATAGAAAGTTGCTACCTCTTCGATAGGTTTCTCTGCTCTCTCAATAGACGTTACCTTAAGGACAGGCCCTCTCGCGCGGTAAAGCTTTGAATATTCCTCGGTAAGATTGCCCGTAACTGTTACCCAATCTCTGGTTGAAAGCTTAAGATTGCCCATACCGACAGCAACTACACCGCGATAGGCTATATCATCGGCGCAGCAGGTCATAATATGTCTGCCTATTGCAAAGCTTCCGCTTCCGAGAGAGGAGTCAAGAGCTACGATACCCTTAAACTTAACCGTTTTGCCGTCGTACTTCGAAAAGTCCTCGGTCATATCGCGGTAGAAGATTGCAAAATCTATATCGTTAATTTCGATAATCGGAGCATTTATATCAAAGGGTAAGGGATCTTCAAACTGGTCAAATTCGATCTCGCCCTCGGTGTCCTCATAGCAGATGTTCGCCTTGCGGCTGACACCTCTTACGATTTTGTGAAGGGCAAGTTTATCGGTTTCGGGAGTGGTACGGTTGAAAACGACCATTTCACAGCTTGTAAGCTTATCTACCATAAGAGAACGCATATTTGCGTTATAGCTTATGGCGGTGGAAGAATCAACAACGAGTATTTCCTGGTAAACCATCCAATTTTCGGGCATTGCGTTATAGAAACGGTCAAGCATCCACATTCCGTTGTATTCCACAACGACAATATCCGCTTTCGCACGTTTTTGCATAGCTGAAAGACGGTCGGGAGTCAGCTTTTGCTCATCGTCAAAGGAAGCAAAAGAAACGTTATCCGAAAAGTCCGAGGGATCGTACTCTATCTCACCTTCCTCGCAGCTGATTACAAGATATTTACGCTTTCCGTCATTGAAATTGGGATCACGCATAGTTTCGGTTATAAACGAGGTCTTTCCCGATTCAAGAAAGCCTGTAAAAAGATATACCGCTGTTTCCATTTATTATATTCCAAACAATTCCTTGATTTTTTCTTTGTCTATTCCCGCACCGATAATGCAAAGTCTGCCGATTATTCCGGCGCTTCCCTCTCGAATATCAGCTTCGCCGGGAATATAGTCGAAGTGAAGCCACTTTCCGCATTTGCACTCAACGATACCCTTTGCACGAAGAATCATACCGTAATCGTCACCGTCGGAGAATTTATCAAGAATATCGTAAAGTTCCTGCTTTGTGAATTTCTTAGTGGTTTCCGCACCGACAGAAGCAAATACCTCGTCGGCATGATGGTGATGATGCCCGTGACCTCCGCAACCGCATGAGCACTCTTCGTCATGGTGATGATGCTCGTGGTCATGGCAGCAACACTCTTCGTCATGGTCGTGGTG
>JAZTXO010000128.1:0-4148 GCA_045636445.1 Eubacteriales bacterium
GTAGACTACAAGTTTGATAGGTCGGAGGTGTAAGCACGGTAACGTGTTCAGCTGACCGATACTAATAGACCGAGGGCTTGAACTACTTCTACAATGAGCAATCTCTTATTCACTTTCAATACCAAGCTTACAGTGGCGCAAAAGTGTCACGAGTCAGTGTCTTTAACAGCGAGGGTCCACCCGTTCCCTTTCCGAACACGGAAGTTAAGCTCGTCTGTGCTCAAAATACTTGGCTGGAGACGGCCCGGGAAAATAGGTCGATGCTGACACTCTCTAACGAAGTTTACTCCAAACGGAGTAAACTTCGTTAATGACATTTCTTATATGGGCCTTTAGCTCAGTTGGTTAGAGCAACCGGCTCATAACCGGTCGGTCCTGGGTTCGAGTCCCCGAAGGCCCACCATTAACTTAATTGAATATGCACCTTTAGCTCAGTTGGTAGAGCAACTGACTCTTAGTCAGTGGGTCCTGGGTTCGAGTCCCCGAAGGTGCACCAGAACAAAAACATTGAATATCTATTCAATGTTTTTGTGTATAGGGGTATAGCTCAGTTGGTAGAGTCGCGGTCTCCAAAACCGTTGGTCGTGGGTTCAAGTCCTACTGCCCCTGCCACGCAGAAAACCCGCATGAATCCTTGATTCTTGCGGGTTTTTGCTTTTTCATTTTCCGCGATCCACGGTCCACTAAATCCCACTTTGATGCTCAAATCGAGCATCAATCTTCCATCTGTTCCGTTCTGTTCGCAACCTTTCCGTTTACTACATCATCAAAAGAGCATCAAATAACGTAACAAAGCGTTAGATAAAAGCCTTTAAGTATTTTATTATAAATGTTCGAGGTATATATGACTTTTATTAAGGATTCCGGTTCAACTGTTATTAAGGATTATTTGAAACGACTTATGGAGGAAGGAAAAGTTATAACTTTCATATTCCTTTCCTCCTTTGTTCTTTGGCTTGCTAATATAATATTTGATATTGGCAAGGAAATTAAAGTGTTTATTCCAAATGAATTTATTTTATATAGCGATACAATCTTTCTTTTGATAATTAAATACTGTTTAACTGCGATTTTGATATCGGCAGTTCTTTCTTTTGGTTTATCGATTTTTGCAAATATCTACTATAATAAAAGCAATTGGTCAAAAGAATTGGACCAAAGATTTATGACACTGAAGATGGTTGTTTCTTTTACTCTGAATGCTTGTTTTGATTTCTCGAAGATAGCATTTTCAATTCTTTTTATTTCTTTGACATTAGGTCGTGAAAATATTTTGACGTTTCTTTCGGGTTTAAACTTTTTTATACAGCTAATACTGATATCTTTTTCGCCATTAATTGTGTGGGGGATTATATATGGTTTAATTGTCGAATGTGATGTTACCTGCAGAAGATTATTGTGCCAGACTAATGATAAAACACATTAATAAAAACACCCCAAGATAAGTAAAGAAAAATAACTCCTAAAGTGATATACTTTGCACAGAAGGGAGGGTTAACCTATGAATGAATGGATCTACGCAGTACAAAAACCGCTTAATTGGATCGACGGCCACGTTATTGAAAATCCGTCGTTGTCTGAAATTTCAAGGCAGGTTGGATATTCGCCTTGGTATTGTTCCGAGCAATTCCACCGCATTTCGGGTATGACTATCAAGGAATATATGGCGAAACGTCGGTTGAGTATGGCGGCACTTGCCTTGCGTGATACAGCCATTCCCCTCATAGACATTGCGTTGGAATACGGCTTTTCTTCCCAGCAAGCTCTGACGAGAGCTTTTACAGCCGCCTACGGATGCGCACCGTCGGCATACCGAAGAAATCCCGTTCCCATACCGCTGACCATGAAAAAGTCGGTTATCACCCCTTCAAACTATATCAAAGGAGATAACATTATGAGCAATTTAGCTGTTCCGTCCTATCGAATTGAGTTTATTCCTGCGCATCGTTTTCTCGGTGTGTATGAACGAACCGAAACAAAAAACGGACCTATTTGGCCCGCCCACGATTGCGACCTTATGACCGGCATCGTGCAAAGTATGAAGGATTGCCATCCCATCGTTACCAATCACGCCGCAGGCTGGAAATGGATTGACGGCGAAAGAAAATATTTCTACGGATTGGGCGTTGACATTGATTACGATGGACCTATTCCAGAAGGATTTGTCCTTACGGATGTGATTCCCGAAAGCTATTATATCGTGTTCAACCATCCGCCTTTTGAGTATCTTTCCGAAAACGGCGAAGTTATGAAGCGTGTGGAAGAACTTGCATGGAATTTTGATCCTAAAACCATCGGATGCGAATGGAACGAAACCGTTTGCCAGGACTATCAGCGCCACTATCCCGAAGTTATCGGTTATCAAGTCCTTCGCCCTGTGAAGAAAATCAAATAACTTTTTTTCAAAACATACTCCTGATCGGCGAACAATTACAGCCAGCCCCCTTTACACAAGTGAGGCTTTTGTTTGCCCGCAAGTGCTCACTTACTCATCAGTATGCAGTGTTAATTCAAAAAAACATCAGCCTCCGACAAGGATTTTCCTTATCGGAGGCTTTGACTTTATATTATGAGTTTTTATTTAACACGGATCATTGCAGTTGTACCTCGTTTTCCGGTTGAGGCATTAACTCCCCAAAAGAAAATATCGAAACCTATTTCATACCAAAAGCCGATATTATCTTCTGTGATATCAAAATTAGTTAATTGGACGAAATCATTTTCTTTTGCATATCGGTATACTTCACATACAAGAGCCTTCCCGATCCCTTGATTTCGACATTCCGGTTCAACAAACACATTGATCCACAAACGGGTAGAATCAAGCGGAGTCTGCATACTGTCGGGGAATGCTATGATTGCTCCCTGTATATTTTCATTATCTCCTATCGCTACAAATCCCAAAAGGCTATTTGATTTACTCAAAAAATACGCTTTTTTCTTATCATCATAAATATAAGTATCTATTGCTTGTTGTATTTCATCTGTTGAAGCTCGTTTGATGCGATTAAAAGTATTGTTGGGAACCAAAGTTTTACGTTCAACGCGGTAACTAAAAAAATGATGATAGTTTCCATAAAGTAAGGGTTCTTTCACATTATCTTGCTTTTTACCATATGAATTAAGAGTGAAATTTTGATTAAACCAAAACAGACTTGCTTCAACAGTTGCATTAGCAGAACCATAAAGATAAAGGACTTCGGATAGTTCTGCTTGACTTTTTATTTTATTCACCAACTCGGTGGCAATACCCATTCTTCTGAATTCTGGATGTACGAAAACATTAATAATATACCAATACTTTCCGAAGAGAGGTTTCGGCACATCGTTCTCTGTAACAAGGATTCTGCCAATTATATTATCTAATTCATTAACTGCCACATATATAATTGCGTTTTCTCGCTCTTCTTTTTTTATCTTAGGAAACCGTTCTAAAACATAATCTCTCTGTTCTTGATTGGCTTGGCAAATAGTAAAACAAGTATTGTTCATTAATTATCCTCCATAAATTTTATGATTAGTTTTAAACAAATAAATAAACAATACAAAGCTACTTGAAGTGCAAAGAACGAATATAAAACAAAAGGCCAAGAAATACGCACACGAACTCATGCATTTTATAAGAGTTCAATGGTTTTCTTGGTTCAATAAAATTATATTTCGTTCTAAGCACATGGTCCTCCTTTCATATTAATTATACCACAGGGAGTTTATTCTGTCAATGTCTTGTAATAGAAAATCCTTCGACAAATAATCTTAAAATAATATAAGGTACTGTTGCGGCATCCTTAACAAAATGTTTGTAACAGTACCTTTTTGCATTTTTGTTTGTTTTGAATTTTCTAACTATTAATCAGCTATTAACCAACTAACAATAAAACAACACATTACTGTTATTTGTGGAAAATTCGTTACAGTGATTGAACTAATCTCGGCGGCTTTTCTTTGTTTATTGCGTGCCAACCATTGCACTTCATATCGAGAACGCATCTGTCAAGCCATTCAATCTCGTTGTATCCTTCTTCACATAATACATCTCGGTTATCTGCGAGGTGCTGTGTCCGAGGATGTCCGCAACCTGCTTTGGAGTTAAGGATATAATCGTTCCGTCGGGCTGTTTAACGCCGTTTACAAGGTTGGTTGCGAAT
>JAZTXO010000129.1:0-2429 GCA_045636445.1 Eubacteriales bacterium
CTCCTTTTCTAATTCGATTTGTTTCTCTATAGCCGAATAAAGATTATCGGTTCGGTAGGGTCTGATGTCCGGTTTCTTAAAGTCGGAGGCCAAGCGGTCTTAGGAAGACAACATGAAGTGTCAACTCCTTGGCTCACAGAACGACATGGCTACGATCCGACTTCTCCTTTTCTAATTCGATTTGTTTCTCTATAGCCGAATAAAGATTATCGGTTCGGTAGGGTCTGATGTCCGGTTTCTTAAACTTATAAATTATAAAGTTCTTTATGACCTTTTCAAAAGGTTGACCGTTTTTTTCATACATTGCAAAGAAGAAGCAAGGCATAGAAGTCACAAGCAGACACATCACCGCACCTGTAGAGCCGAAAACATTTCTTGTAAGTAAGTATGTTGGAATACCTACGGCCCCGGCTAAACCGAAACATATAAGTTGCCTTTTTGTAAGATTAAATGCAACTTTTGTTTTAATTTTTGCTAAATCTTTTGGGATTCGTACATATGGCATCTATAACACTCCTTCCTTAATGTGCGTTGAATATGGATTTGGAAATCGTTCCGGTTTTAAAGAGAGTAAAGCAAAGAACAACCGTATATGCTGCCACTGAGAATATTGTGGAATGAATATTAGTTGTAACTGTAAAACCGTTTACAAGTGCCGCATAAATTCCTACACACACCATAATAAAAAATCCTTGGAAACCTAAAGCAACAAGACCTCTTAAATAGTTGCTGCCGACCTGACCCCATTCTCGGTTTGTCATAGTGGCAAAAGGTATTGCTCCTACAGAACTATACAAATAAATTTCTATCATTCTGCCGAAAATGACGACGGTTATACATATCGACAAAATTTTCATACACAGACTAACAAGTGCTGTTTCAAGCATCAGTGCAAATAATTCGCCTGTACCCATCGCTTCTAAGGTATCGTGTATATCGGTTAGTGCCGATGATATGTCGATGTGAGTGTTCGAGGCTATGACCGATGAACTGTTTTGAACAATGTGCTGTCCCACATCGAATACTGCCATTACAATGTTAAAAGTATTTGTTACTATAACAATGGCAACACACGCCTTAAAAAAATACTTAAAAAACATAAAAGTATCTACATCGTGCATATTGTTTTTTTCCATAATCATTGATATAAGTTCATAACAAAGCACGAAAGTAATAATGAGGCCGGCTATGGGTACAATTACCGTTTCCGATAGGTTCTGAATTATCGAAAACACGCCTGAGTTCCATTGTTGTGGTGTCTGACCGACCTCATTTGCGATTGTGCCGACTTTATCATTCACATCATCAAACATAGAGCCTAAATTGCTTTCTATTATTGAAATTAAAAAGTCGTTGATGGCCTGTGTAATTTTATCAAAAATACTATCCATCTATTAGAAGAGTCCTGATAGTAATGGAATAAGGGAAGTTCCAATTAAAACGACACCGCCGCCTGCCATTAACTGTTTAATTCCCTGAGATTTTGCACCCGGATTATCATTACCGTATCCTTCCAAGAGGTTTACGACACCCCAAACGGCAAGACCTGCTCCAAGTGCGATAACAAGAGTCTGCAATACGTTAATTGCTTCAGTAAAAAATTGCATAAAAAATCCTCCTTTGGTTATAATAATAGGTTATGGGTTTGGACGTTCTGTGGGAAGTTGAAGGTTTTCCATATTTACGGTAAACACTTGAACTTTTTCTTCGGGATTGAGTTTTGGTTTGCGAGTTTTCTGATATTTCTGAATGTCAAATGCGTTCTTTTTATCAAAATCCGATAAGTACTTGTAGTTGGGATGCTTCGTTATGTCAAATTTATCTGACAGGAATGGTCTGCATCCTTTAAGCTGTAAAATACATTTCTTACCTTTCATAACAGCAATTTCATCTTCACTCATAAGGGATTTACCAAGTTTTTGGTAGTTCATGCCGTATGAGTTCTGATTACTTCGAGTTTCGGATGTGTTGTAAATATCAATAGTTTCCTTACCTAAAGTTTCAGCCAAATCTTTTAAAGTACTTTGCTCACGGCCACCTAAGAAAAGTACACTGTCACAGTTACCGAAGATGGTATCTGCGTTTTCTTTATAAATTGCCTTGAGCTGACTCTTGGCTTGAATTACAAGTGCTGCCGAAATCTCACGGCTTCGGATAACACTCAGTATTCTATGTAGGTTGGGAATGGTGATATTTGCAACCTCGTCAAGAAGACATCTTACGTGGATTGGAAGTCTGCCGTTGTACACATCATCAGCCTTGGTACAAAGGATATTAAAAAGCTGTGATACAATAAATGCCGTGACAAAATCAAATGTACTATCTGTATCACTTGTTATGATAAATAAAGCAGTTTTTGTATCTCCCAATGTATCAAGTTCCAATTCGTCATATTCCATCAGTTCACGAAGTTCTTTTATGTCAAATGG
>JAZTXO010000130.1:0-11424 GCA_045636445.1 Eubacteriales bacterium
ATAAAAATAAAATAATTTCAAAATAAAACTTTTTATTTTAAATTGCGTTTTTTAAGGAAATGGTGTGCAAAATGCACAAAAGAGAATGGTTGTTTGTTGCAAAATGAATGAAAATGCAACAAAAATGAATTTAATTTCAAAAAAGCCTTGACATTGAGCTTTTGGGGGTGTATAATTATGACATCAAAAAACAGCGGACGACTTCCGCAGAAAATGAAAGGAATTTTTTAAAATGAAAAAGATTATTTCTCTTATTCTTGCCATGGTAATGCTCCTTGGCGTAGCAGCTGTGCTCGGCTCTTGTAAGCCTGACGCCGGCGACGATGCAGACGTTGTTAAGGTTATCGACATTCCTCTTACCGTAGAGGAGTATGCTTTTGCGGTTTCCAAGGGCGATACCGAAATGCTTACTGCAATCAATGCTTTCCTTGCAAAGATCCAGGACAACGGTACTTTCGATGAGATTCTTAACAAGTACTTTGGCGACGGAACTCCTACTCCCGTTACTTCCGCAGCAGAGAAGAAGAACGACGGTAGCCAGCTTGTAGTTGCTACCAACGCAGCTTTTGCTCCCTTTGAGTACATGGAGGGCGCAAATTACTACGGTGTTGACCTTGAGATTATGTCCTTGTTCGCACAGGAGCTTGGTAAAGAGCTTTACATTTACAATATGAACTTCGACGCAGTATGTCTTGCAGTTTCCACCCAGGGTGGTTCTTACGAGGACGAGAACGGTAACGTTGTTGAGCAGGTAGGTGGCGTTGCAGATATCGCAGCAGCAGGTCTTACCGTTAACGCAAAGCGTGAGGAAATCCTTGATTTCTCTACCTCTTACTATAATGCATCTCAGATGATCGTATGCAAGGCAGACGATACTACCTTTGATGATTGCAAAACTGCTGATGACGTTATTGCAAAGCTTAATGCAATGGATGCATCTGTAAAAGCAGGCGTACAGAGCGGTACTACCGGTCAGTTCTTCTGCGAGGGCGACGCTGATTGGGGCTTCGATGGCTTCAACTTCACCACTGTTCCTCTTGCAAACGGTGCTCTTGCAGTTCAGGATATCCTTAACGGTAACCTTAAGTTCGTTGTTATCGACGAAGGACCTGCTAAGGCAATTGCAGAAAAGGTTAATGCGGCTAACTAAGTCGGTTACAAAACAGGGAGATTTTTATCTCCCTTGTTTTGCGTTATAAATATATATTAAGGATTGAAATAATGACTAAAATTAAAGAATATTTCAAGAAGCATTGGATTGATATGCTTGTAGTTTTAGGTCTTGTCGCTTTGGCGGGTTATCTTTGCTACTACATTTACGTCAGCTTCCGCTTCGAGAAGAAAATTGATATTTTCTATAACTACTTTATAGTTAACAGAGGATACGAGAAATTTATCGAGGGCTTAAAAAATACCGCTTTGATTGCCATTCTCGGTCTTGTAATCGGTATTGTAATAGGTACGTTTATTGCTGTTATAAAGGTTGTACGCTCCGGCGGCAGACTTATAAAATATGCAAAAAAGGCTGCGGGTGCTTACGTTGCGATTTTCAGAGGTACACCTATTGTAGTTCAGCTTTTGGTTGGATATTTCCTTATACTTCCGTTGCTTAAGGTAAATATGACTCACGTTAATGCCTGTATCGTGGTATTCGGTCTTAACAGCGGAGCATACATATCGGAGATAATGCGAGGCGGTATAAACTCGGTTGATCCCGGTCAGCTTGAGGCTGCGAGAGCCGTCGGTATGCCGTTTTCGGTTTCAATGCTTAAGGTCGTTGTGCCGCAGGCAATAAAAAATATTCTTCCCACTCTCGGAAACGAATTTATCGCTCTTATTAAAGAAACAGCGGTTGTCGGCTATGTCGGCGCTGTGGATATTACGTATGCATTCCAGTATCAGGGAGCAAACTCTTATGAATATATGGTGCCGTATCTGGCTATGGCTCTGATATATATCGTTCTTGTTGCCTGCATTGCCGGACTCGTTAAGCTTATGGAAAGGAGACTTGCAAGAAGTGAAAGACGCAATTAATAAAGAAAACGTTCTTCTTGAGGTTAAAGGATTAACAAAGAAGTACGGCAAGCTCCTTGTTCTTGATAATATAAACGAGGTCATTTACGAGGGGGAGCAGGTTGCTGTAATAGGCCCTTCGGGAAGCGGAAAATCAACCTTCCTTCGTTGCCTTAACTGTATGGAGGACCCCACATCCGGTTCTATTCTTTTTGACGGAGTTGATATTGCCGACTTAAGCGTTGACATTAACGTTCACAGAGAGCATATAGGAATGGTATTCCAGCAGTTTAATCTCTTTAACAACAAAACCGTAATTGAAAATATTACGCTTGCCCCCGTATACGTTGGTTTAAGAGAATTAAGACGAGCTAAAAGAAAAAATCTCTTTACAAAGTTTGCAAATATATTCCGCAGCAATAAAAAAGAGCTTCTTCCCATCAATACAAATAAGAAGAAGATCGTTTCCGATGCGGAAGAAAACGCGCGTCAGCTTCTTCGCAGAATAGGCCTTGAAGATAAAGCAAACGTTTATCCCTCAACCCTTTCCGGAGGACAAAAGCAGCGTGTTGCGATAGTTCGCGCCCTTGCAATGAATCCCAAGGTTATTCTCTTTGACGAACCCACCTCGGCTCTTGACCCTGAAATGGTAGGCGAGGTTCTTGATCTTATGAAATCCCTTGCAAAAGAGGGTATGACGATGGTTATCGTTACCCACGAAATGGGATTTGCGAGAGAGGTTGCCGACAGAATACTCTTCATTGATGAAGGTAAAATCAAGGAGCAGGGAAGTCCCGAGGAAGTCTTTGATCATCCGAAAAACCAAAGACTCAAGGAATTCCTTTCCAAGGTATTATAAAAAAAAGCAAAAAGCGTCTCAAGAAAAAACTTGAGACGCTTTTTATAAAGATTGAGCCGCTTTTTTAAAGACAAAAAACATAAGACGCTTATTATAAATACATATTATAATAAGAAGGAAAGCTTTTCCGAGAGCGTTTTGTAGTCGTCGATCTTGACGAAATAAAAGTCGGAGAGGTAGACCGATTCATCGTTTCCGCCTATACCGTAATCGTCGCCAACGTATACTACTTCCGAGTGCAATATACCGTGCTCTTCGCAGTATTTTGAAAGTGCGTATGCCTTGTCGTAGGGAGCAGGTGACATATCGAATGATGACGTGCCGCCAACAAAAACGGTATAGTCGGGGAAGGTTTCCTTGACTGTCTGGTGGATAGCTCTTCTGCGGCTTCTGTCAGGGTCAAAGGCTAACTTGTCTTCAAGATTTGCTTTAGTGCCGAGAATGGGGAAGGTGACACAACCGGATGGGTGAAACTCAACGCTGTCTCCCGAAAATTCAACAAATCCGAATTTCTCGCGAAGCATAGTAATACGCTTTGTAACGCTATCTTTGTCAACCGGGAAAACAAGGTTGCCCATTATGTCAAGCTCACCTGTTTTTTCGTTATATTCACCGTACTGTAAACCGTAATTACCGATAACGTCAATAGGGAATTTTAAAAGCTGATTAAAAATCCTAAGACAACCGCCCGCGCCAACCATAAGCAGCTTGTATTTTTCACGAAGAGCATAAAGCACACGTCGATTTTCTTCTTCAAGAGGTGATTTGTGCTGGGTTATAGTGCCATCAAGGTCGAAAGCAACAAGTTTTACAGTGTTTTTCATATTTAGTCCTCAAAATAGAAATAATTAAGCCAAAGAATAGTGTATCTGTCCTTTAAGTCCTTTGCGTAAAGGAGAGCGTCGGAGATTTTGTCCTTTCCGTAAAGCTCTTCGAATTCCTTATAATCAAGTCCTACTGCCGAAATCATAGCCAAAAATTCATCAGCCGAGGGCATATTCTTCATAATTTCAAGAGCTTCATCCCATTTCGAAAGAACTGCTTCGGAATCATCTTTTTCGTACCAACCGAGCTTTTCTTGAAGAGAAATAACCTCGTTTGCGGAAGAGGAATATATTCTTCTAATCTCTTCTTCCCATTTTTGCTTGTTGAAGCTTCGCCTTTTGGGTGAGGATGAGACTATCTTTTCTCTTAACTTTGCGGTTTCAACAGCCGAGAAAGCTACGTCAATGCCGTGAGGGAAATATTCCTTCCCATCAAGAATACCGGTAATTTCAAAGAAGTGAGAAAGATGATGCTCCGAGCCGGATGCAGGACGGGAATTACCTACAAAGCTCATAGCAATTCCAACAGTAACAAGAGCTTCCATCAGCTTTGATATAGCTTTGGAATCGCGTTTTTTGATACCGTCTGCAAGAAGCCTTACGCTTTCAGCGGTTTCATAAGTCAGATTATAAACTCTCTCACAGAAATATTCGTTGTTAATAAGAGCCGAAAGCTTCCAGTCGCCAAGGCAGGAAAATTTTCCGATAATATCGCCATATCCCGCCTTTATCATATCAAGGGGGGCGTTTGACAGAACACTCGGCTCTGCAATTATCGCCTTTGGCGGCATTGCATTAAGAGTCACCTTCATTCCGTCAAGAATAAGAGCTGCACCCACCGAAGCGTAACCGTCCATAGACGGCGCGGTAGCTATAATGTAATAAGGAAGACTTCTCTTGAAGCTCGTGTATTTACAGAGGTCGTTTATAACGCCCGAGCCAACACCGATTATAAGGTCGGTCTCTTCGGATATATTACCTTCAATCTCCGCTATTGCCTCTTCGTTCGGTATAAGAAGCTCCCCTTGCTTTCCAAGAACGAGACTTTTTTTCAGCTTGGTTTTCAACACCTTTGCCACTCTGTTGCCTGCGGCAAGGTACGTATTTTTGTCCGAAACAAGAAGAATTGAATTGTATTCATCGCAAAGCGTTGGCAGACGCTCAATAGCTCCGTCTGTTATATCCACATGACGAATAGGGCAGGTGTGCGCCATCTTACATTTGCAATCGGTTATTCCCGACAAAAGTTCTTTAATATCCATAAATTGATTCCTTGACAATTTTGTTTCTTTATATTATAATAGTAAAACAATCAAAAACGATTGTCAATAGCTGTTCTGAAAATATATAAACAATCAAAAACGCTCAATCGGTAGGAGAAAAGAAATGTTGAAGGATGAAAGACAGGATAAAATATTAGAGCTTCTTGATGAGGAGATATACACATCTGCCGAAAGTCTTGCCAAAAGACTTTTTGTAAGTATGCCAACCATAAGAAGAGACTTGTCCGAGCTTTCGGACAAGGGAAAGCTTATAAGAAGCCACGGCGGTGCAAAAAGACTTAATGCCGAGCACGCAGTTATGCCAATCGACCTTCGTGAAACCTATTGCAGAGCCGAAAAACGAAAGATTTGCTCCAAAGCTGCAAAGATGATAAAAGACGGTGACGTAATATTTATCGACGCTTCGACTACGGCTTATTTTTTGTCCGAATTTATAGATGATAAGAAAAATATTACCGTTGTGACAAACAGTATTCCCCTGACGGTTGCCCTGAGAGATAAAAAGGTAAGGTGTTATACCACCGGTGGCGAGCTGCAGCCTAATTCAAACGGGTTCGCAGGTGTTGGAGCTGAGGAGTACATAAAAAGGTTTAATTTTGACTTGACATTTTTCTCCTCGTACGGAGTTGCCGACTCGGGCAGAATAGTTGATGCCTCGTTGCCCGAAACAGAGCTTCGTCTCGCAGCTCTTCGCCTTAGCGAAAAGAGCGTATTCCTCTGCGACCGCACAAAGTTCGGCAAAATAGCCGCCTACAATCTTATGCATCTTGATGATGTAGACGTTGTAATAACCGATGAATTTTAACCTAAAAATAAACAAAAGAAGAAAGCGAAGCACCGTAAAAACACTGCGTGCTTCGCTTTTTTGTAAAGCTTTGTTTGCTTATTTTGCTGTTTTTGCCTTAATCATAGCGTTTATCGTTTCTCTCATACGAAGGATTTCATCGGCATTTTTTGCGCATTTGTCAAATTCAACGTCAAATCCGAGAGCCTTTTCGATTGCCGAAACGACCTCATCGTGAGAATAAAGACTCTCACAAAGCTGCATAGCTCGCATATCCTGAAGAGCATCGAAGAAAACGATTGCTCTGAGAGAGGGGTGAGCCGTTCCGTTTTTTGCAGGGTAAACCGAGAATGGGTCGCCTGCGGGAACCCATTTTTCACCGCTCAGTTCAACGTAGGGGTTGATTTCATTAATCGAATACTGGGAGTTGTAGAAATTGAAGCCCCAGTGTAAAAATCCGACGATGTTATATTTGAACATCTGCATACCGATAGAGCGGTTACGCCAGGATGGCATAGCGATGAGTCTGTTGGAAACGTTTATGCACTGGACGCAGCAATAGTAGGTCCAAAGTCCTTCGATCTTGCTTTCAATAAAGGGCTTTATGTGGTCGTTTGTTGGAATGGGAGTTTTAACGATGCCTTTTTTGTAGAACTCAAAGTCCGAAAGGGCGTCCATAATCGTGTAATCCGAAAGAAGGTCCTCCACGATGCTCTTTGACTTCTTGTAGTCCTCAAGCTGCTCTGCGGTAGGCTCGTCGGAAACGTGGAAATAACATCTTTTGTCATCTCCGCGTTTTTTCATATGAGGGATAAAAGCCTTAAGAAACGCGCGTAAAAAGGCGCTGTATTCCTCGCTGTGCGCATCGGTTTCCCAGCCGAAAATCTTTTTTTCTACGCCGTCAACCTTAGCCATAATTTTCGGTGCGTGTGTTGCTCCCCATTGGGTGAACAGATGCGAAATTTCAAGGTATTTAATACCCACCCTGTCGCACATTTCTATCCATCTGTCAAGAAGCTCAAATGAGAAGCTGTAGCTTCCCCCCTCGCGTGTGACTTTAACGAGCTGAGTCGTAAGTCTCTCACCGCCAACCTCGGTGTCAAGGGGCGGTGTAAAAACGGGAGTCAGCAGCATATTGATGCCAAGCTCTACCGCGTTTTTGGCATAATTTTCTATAATTTTCCAGTGTTCTTCCGACCATACGTCAACGTTGTAATAGTTTGCAAGACAGTCGGTGTAGAACCACTGGGTAAATATAAGCTTCTGCTCGGGAAGAGTAGCGGGAATAACTTCAATATTAAGAGTATTTTCCGTAAGCTTTTCTCCCTTTTTGCCGAAAACGGTAAGTGTAAGCGGATATTCCCCCGAAAGATTTTCGTCGTCGGGAATATTCAGCTCTATCCAGAGCGCGTCGGTTGAATTTTCTGTCACCTTGAAGCATATTTCATTGCTCATAGGCTCAAGTAAATCGGGATAAAGCCCCGGCTCTGTTTTTATGTATTCATCGTCGTATCTGTCGGGATACGCCGGCTTCGTTACCGGCAGCTGTTTTACGGCATAAATTTTTGCATACTGCTTAAGAGTACCTTCAAGTGCAGCTTTGAGAAAAATGCATCCCGTATCAATGAAAGCATCTTCAAAGCGGTATACAAGCTGAAATGATAAACGCTCTCCTCTGAGAGCTCCGATTTTTTCAAGAGTAGGGAAATCCTCTGTTTTATTGTCAAGAAAAACTTTTTCAAGAGAAGATGTAATTTTTGCTTTTAACATAAATCTAATCCTTATGTGTTTATTGTTTATGTATTTTCAAGAATTTCAAGGCATCGCCTGAAGCCTTCGGGTAGAGGGCATTCAAAGGTCATTCGTTCCTTTGTTTTCGGATGCGTTAAAGTAAGACGGGCGGCGTGGAGTGCTTGGCCGTCAAAAAGAGTAGGATGAAGCTGCTCAAATCTTGTTTTTGTTTTTGAATATACCGGGTCACCGAGCAGGGGATGACCGATATAGGACATATGAACACGTATTTGGTGAGTTCTTCCGGTTTCAAGCTCAAGAGCAAGGTGAGTTACCTGACCGTATCTTGAAACAACCCGATAGTGAGTTATCGCCTCTCTTGCCGAGTGAGAGCCGTCACGGATAACCGCCATTTTCTTGCGGTCGGTGGGATGGCGTCCTATGGGATAATTTACAGTTCCCGTGTCGTCGGAAAATCCGCCCGAAACAAGAGCGTGATACTCCCTTACAATGCCGTGACCTTTCATTTCCTCGGAAAGCGCCGCATGAGCCTCGTCACATTTTGCGCAAACGAGAAGTCCCGACGTGTCCTTATCTATTCTGTGAACTATTCCGGGACGGATAACACCGCCAATACCCGAAAGAGAGTCCTTGCAATGATAAAGCAGGGCGTTAACAAGTGTTCCGGAGTAATTTCCGGGGGCAGGATGCACAACCATTCCCGACGGCTTGTTTATAACTATTATGTAGTCGTCCTCGTAAATTATATCAAGGGGTATATTTTCGGGCAGAGCCTCGCACTCCTCGCATTCGGGAAGGGTGTATTCAACAAGGTCTCCTGCCTTTACCGCATATTTTTTAGGCTTTACTTCACCGTTTACAAGCACCAGTCCGTCGTCAATAAGCTTTACAGCTCCGCTTCTCGAAAGAGATGCTCTGTCGGCAAGAAAGGCATCAAGGCGAAGTCCCTTTTCGCAGTCTTTAACCTCAAGTATCATTTTTGTTTCCCTTTTTCTGCCTTGTATTCCTTGATGATGTCAAGAACAAGAGCAAGAATGAGCAGTCCCGCACCGATACAAACGAAGGAGTCTGCTCCGTTAAATATTGCAAAATCGATAAATTTAGGCTCGATAAAATCAACAACCTCGCCAAGTCCGGTTTCGGGATTGACGTAGAAGCCAAAGCCGAGACGGTCTACCATATTGCCAATACCGCCCGAAATTATCATAGCGATAGAAAATGCGTAAAGCTTGTTTTCGGCATGGCCTAAAAATAGGTAAAGGGACATAAGAACTATCATAACCGAAGAGACGGTCATAAAAACAATTCTTCCCACCGCACCGTCAAGCATACCGAAAGCCGCGCCATCGTTTGTTGTGTAAGTAAGGTTAACAAAGCCTTTTATGACAGGTATAGACTCGTACATATCCATAAATTTTACAGTTAGAAATTTTGTCAGCTGATCGAGAAAAATTCCAACTAAAATCACCGATACGTAAAGTATATAATCGTAAAGCGATTTCTTTTTGTAGGCCTTTTTGATAAGGTCGCAAAGCTTCATAGAATCAAACTCCTTAAATGACAGGCAGAAACATCTGCAACAGCCAGATTAAAAGATAAGTGACGGTAAAGCTCCAATCAAAGGGTGTCCCCTGAGCAATATTGAATTTTACCATTATAGCGCGAACTGGAATGACAAACGGCTCGGTAATACCAAATGCTATTGCGTAAACTCGGCTATCTTCGGGATTAACAAAGATAGGCAGTAGCATACGAATTACCATAGCAAAAGAAACCACCGACAGAAAAATTTCTACGCACTTTGCCGCAAAGTAAAGTATTTCTTCCACTTAAATTATCCTTTGCTAAATAAAATTTTTGGGGTGCCGCCAATAGCAGACACCCCGAAAAGTCTAAAATATTATCCTGAGGTATTACTTGTCGTCGGAAACGTCAACGTTGTGAGGAGTGATTATGTAGGTGCTCTTCGAAACGTTCTTGATATCTCCATCGGTTGAATAGGTAACGCCATTAAGGAAATCGAGCATTCTTACGGTGGAGGCAGTGTCAAGAACCTCAAGGTTAAGAACAACCGTGCAACCGTCAAGAAGATAGTCGGCAATAGTACCAACCTCCTCGAAGGATGCGGGACGAACTACCTTAAGCTCGATATTGCTGGCATCATCGCCGGTGTTTGCTACGATGGGAGCTGTACGCTCAACCTTTTCGTAAGCTTCGTCAATTGCAGGCTCGCGCTCCTCGTAGGGCTTGAAGCTGATGTCCGCAGACTCATCGCGCTCATCCTTCATTCTTTTGAGTTTTTCACTGAGTGATTCAAACATTGTTGGTATCTCCTTTATTTTTTACATAATTTTTATCAATTTTTTACGAAGAGACGTCTGCCGACTCTTACAAGCGTTGAGCCCTCTTCTATTGCAACTCGGTAGCTGTCGCTCATACCCATAGAGAGAATGCCCTCGCCGACAAAGCAACCCTTGTCCCGAAGCAGGTCAAAAAGCTCCTTCGTTTTTCTGAAATACGGACGTATTTCCTCGGGGTCTTCGCATACGGGACCCATTGTCATAAGTCCTTCAACTCTCAAAGCTTCAAGCTTCGATATGCGTTGGATAAACTCTTCGGCATCGCTAGGGAGTATTCCGCCCTTTTGACCTTCTTCGGCAGAGTTTATCTCGACAAGCACGGGAATAATTCTGCCCGCTTCCTTTGCTCTTTTGTCAATTTCAAGAGCTAATTCGTAGGAGTCGAGGGAATGAATAAGAGCAACCGACTGGCAAATGAGCTTTACCTTGTTTCTTTGAAGATTGCCGATTTCATGAAGACTTGGAGCAAAACCGTTTTCTTTTAAAAGGTCGCCGCGGCGTTTTAACTCCTGCGGGCGGTTTTCACCGATGTTTAAAGCTCCTGCCGAGGCAAGCGCCAAAAGCTCCTCGTCACTTCCGCTTTTTGTAACGGCAACGAGCGTGACCTTTTGATTTTTGAGCCTTGATAACTCTTCAATCTCGGAAAGAAGCTCGTCTAAATTCTTTTTTATATAACCGAAATCTGACAAAATTAAAATATCCTCGTAAAAAAAGTGGCAGACTTAATTCTGCTTTTATAACATTATACCATACGGAAGTGGAAAATTGCAATAGCCTTTTTGTATTTTTTTTAATTTTCACATTTAAAATTTTTTTATTTTAAATTATTATTATTTGCAAGCGTATTGATTTTATTCTTTTTTTATGATACAATATTATGATGACCGATTGATTTGGTTAAAAAGCTTTGAGGGAGAGGGAAATGCACGAAAAAATAATTGGCGCAAGTTTGCCCGGTGTAATGGCTCTTGCCTATCTTGGGGATGCAAAACATTCCCTTTACGTAAGACGCAGACTTGTTGAAAAGGGACTTGTAAAGTCGGGAGAGCTTAACGAAGAATCTCTTCGTTACGTTACCTGCGAAGCTCAGGCGGAGATGTTTCGTAAAATTGAGCCTCTGCTTCTTGAGGACGAGCTTGAAACCTTTAAACGGGCATTTAATTCCTCTCATCTTAACCGTCCAAAAAGAGCAAAGGCATCGGATTACCGACTTGCAACCGGCTTTGAAGCGGTTATAGGTATGCTTGAATGGATAGGCGACGAGGAAAGGCTTCTGCTTCTTCTTAACGAAGCCCATGATTTTATTGATGAAAAATACGGAAACGGAGAAAAATAAAAATGATACAGAGAATTAAAGGAACAATGGACATACTCCCCGCAGAAACCCCTCTTTGGAGACATATCGAGGGTATAATGCGTGAGGAAGCCGAAAAGTACGGCTTTGGTGAAATAAGAACTCCCACTTTTGAAAACACCGAGCTTTTCGTAAGAGGCGTCGGCGATACTACCGACGTTGTGCAAAAGGAAATGTACACCTTCAATGATAAAG
>JAZTXO010000131.1:0-3096 GCA_045636445.1 Eubacteriales bacterium
ATCGTTGCAGGCGGCGGCGCAGCTCTTGTTAACGTTATCGGTGCGGTTGAAGCTGTTGCCAACACTCTTGAGGGCGACGAAAAGACCGGTGCTATGATAGTAGTTAAGGCTCTTACCGCTCCTATGAAGCAGATTGCTGAAAACGCAGGTCTTGACGGCTCTGTTGTAGTTGCAAAGGTACGTGAGTCTGCAAAGCCCGGCTTCGGCTTCGTTGCATACAACGAGAAGAATTGCGATATGCTTGAGTGCGGTATCGTTGACCCTGCAAAGGTTACAAGAAGTGCTCTTCAGAATGCAGCATCCATCGCATCAACCGTTCTTACCACAGAGGCTGTTGTTTCGGACAAAAAAGAGCCTGTAGCTCCCGCCGCTCCCGCAGCGCCTGACATGGGTGGAATGTATTAATTTTTGCGAAATGCGGCAGTGTTTTAAGCCTTGACGTAGGCAACTACGCCTTGCGACTTGAAATCTTTGTATTTCAAAAAATAAAACAAACAGCGTTTGCACAATACAAGAAAACTGCCTTTTTGGCAAATGAAATTCGAAAAGCAAATGAAATACTTGCTCTGCAAGTGAGAAACGTGCCGTAGTCCTAGGACTGCGGCACGTGTTTTTTAAGCCTCTAAAATTTTGCCTCTTAAGGTGCAAAAAAATTTAAAAAGCATACTTATGGGTAGAGTGAGCAAAAGAATTCTGAAAGGAAGGAATGAATATGTGGCAGCGCCCAAGGAAAGTCCGAGAAGCGTTTGCGCAAAGACCTTGTAAAACTCACGGTATGAGAAAATTGAGCAGGCTTTGCATTTTTTAAGAAAAATATAGCTTATTAAAAGTCCCAAAAGAGAGGAAATCAAAAGCGAAAGTCCCGCGCCAAAATATTTTAGCGGTGGAATAAGCAAAATATTTAAAAGTACACCCGATAAAACCGAGGCGACCGCAGAAAAGAAGGTGTATCCGCTTTTTTCGGCATTAACTATGCCAACGGTAATAAACGAGGCTGCAAAAGAGGGAAGTGTACTTAACAGAAGAGGTAAAGTCGCAAATTCTGCCTCTGCGTAATCAATCGGAGCAAGGAAAGAAAAAATCTCCGGTGTAAAAATTCCGAGAAAAACAGCCGCAGCGCCCAGAGCGTATAAAATTGCGCTGAACGTCGGCTCAATTTCCTTTTCTTTTTCAGTGGACATCCGCCTTATAACCCAGGGATAAAGTGCGGATGCAAGTGCCGTAACCGCAAATCCAAGTCCAAGTCCAAGAGTGTGCGCTACGGAATATTTTGCCAGAGCTTCAGCGCCAAGCAGAGCAGTTATCATAAGCTTATCAAGCTCCGCGCCGAGGGCTGAAGAAGCTGAATAGGGTAAAAGAGGAAGCGTACTTCTTGCAATATATTTTGCAAGGGCCTTTTTAAATCTGCCGATTCCGAGACTTAAAAGTCTTGAAATGTGGGGAATTGCTATTATAACACTTGTTATAAGAAGACCGTAAACACGCCCCTTGTAACCGAGCTTTGCGCCCGAAATTAAGATTATGGAAAGCAAAGGAGTAATAATTACCGAAGCCGCATTAACAAGCGAAAGACTTTTATATTTATATTCATATCGCCTGACACTTTGATATAATCCTACCGTTTCGTCGCATAAAAGCTGAACTCCAAGAATTGACAGAAGTCCGATTTCAAGGCCTAAAAACGGATAAAATGCAAACAATAGTATGAAAAATAGCAGTGTAAAACCGCTTCCGAGGAGAAATGCGGATATAATCAGCTCTTGTTTTTGTGTGTTATATTTTTCAAACGCTCGATATATTGCGGTGGGTGAAATTATTGATGAGCATACAAGTGTGAAAAGACCAAGCCAGCTCATATATAGTGTGTATCTGCCGTATTCCTCGCCTGATAGAATACGAGTGAAGATCGGTGTTGTAAGTATTCCCACCGATTTTGCAAGAGCTGCTGAAAGTCCGTAATAAACGGTAGCTTTTGCAGGGAGCTTTAGTCTTTTGTGGGGTTTATCCCCCTTGTATAATGATTTTTCCAAGAAAAAAATTCCACCTTTGCGATTTTGCCGAGATTTGGTAGCTTTGTTTGCATATTTTTGCTTCGTTTGTCATAAATTTAACGGATTTATGTTGCTTTTTGCAAGAAAAAATAAAAAAATTGCAAAAATCAATCCAAAAATGTCTGTAAGCCTATTGATTTTCTGCTTTAAGTGTGATATATTAAAGTGTAAACTTTTTTTATTTAGGAGAAAAACCATGTTTAAGCTTCAGTATCTTAACGATTTAATGGAAACTGTTGTTAGAAGAAACCCCGGTGAGTCTGAGTTCCACCAGACTGTAAAAGAGGTTCTTGAGTCTATCGAGCCTGTTCTTGAGCAGAGCCCTGAGTATATCGAGCGCGGTGTTATCGAGCGTATGGTAGAGCCCGAAAGAATTATCAAGTTCCGTGTTCCGTGGGTAGACGATAGCGGTAAGGTTCAGGTTAACCGCGGTTTCCGTATTCAGTTTAATTCCGCAATCGGTCCTTACAAGGGCGGGCTTCGTTTCCACCCCTCTGTAAACGAGTACATAATCAAGTTCCTTGGCTTCGAGCAGACCTTTAAGAACTCTCTTACCTCTCTTCCTATGGGCGGCGGTAAGGGCGGCGCTGACTTCGACCCCCAGGGCAAGTCTGACGCAGAGGTTATGCGTTTCTGCCAGTCCTTTATGACCGAGCTTCAGAAGTACATAGGTGCTGATACCGACGTCCCCGCAGGTGATATCGGCGTTGGCGCAAGAGAGATCGGATATATGTTCGGTCAGTACAAGAGACTCAGAGATGAGTTCACCGGCGTTCTTACCGGTAAGGGACTTACCTACGGCGGTTCTCTTATCCGTCCCGAGGCTACCGGATACGGAGCTGTTTACTATGCTGTTGAAATGCTTAAGCACTTCGGTGACGACATTAAGGGTAAGACCGTTGTTGTTTCCGGTTTCGGTAACGTTGCTTGGGGTACTTGTAAGAAGGTTGCCGAGCTTGGCGGTAAGGTTATCGCTATTTCCGGTCCTGACGGATACGTATACGACGAGGAAGGTGTCGTAACCGAGGAAAAGATCAATTATATG
>JAZTXO010000132.1:0-17053 GCA_045636445.1 Eubacteriales bacterium
CCCGAGGCTGTAAGCGGCGGTATTATCGCTTACGTTAAGGACGGAGATATTATTTCAATAAATATTCCCGAATATAAAATTGAGCTTAAGGTTTCCGATGAGGAAATGGCGAAGAGAAAATCCGAGATGCCTATAAAGAAAAAGGAAAACATCTCCGGTTATCTCAAACGCTATGCCGCTATGGTTTCCTCTGCCGACAAGGGCGCAATTATTAACGTAAAATAATTTTAAGTAAAAGTTTTTGAAAGGTGCAGAAAACTTTTTAAAAAGCTTTCTGCGTACAAGGCTACTAACTATGTCAATGACAATGACTCAAAAGATACTTGCGTATCACGCAGGTCTTGAAAAGGTGGAAGCAGGCGAGCTTATCCTTGTATCTCTTGACAGAGTGCTTGGAAACGATATAACCTCTCCCGTTGCGATTCGCGAGTTTAATAATATCGGTTGCGAAGGTGTTTACGATAAAGATAAGGTCACAATGGTAATGGACCACTTCGCACCCAACAAGGATATAAAAGCGGCAGTTCAGTGTAAGATGTGCCGTGACTTCTGTAACGAAAAGGAAGTAACCCATTTCTACGACGTCGGAAGAATGGGTATCGAACATGCCCTCCTTCCCGAAAAGGGACTTGTAATTTCGGGCGACGTTGTTATCGGCGCAGACTCTCATACCTGTACCTACGGCGCTCTCGGAGCATTCTCTACCGGTGTGGGATCTACCGATATGGCTTGCGGTATGGCTACCGGTAAGGCTTGGTTTAAAGTTCCCTCGGCTATTAAGTTCGTTCTCACGGGCAAACTTAATAAGTACGTTTCGGGCAAGGACGTTATATTACATATAATAGGTAAGATAGGAGTTGACGGTGCGCTCTATAAGTCTATGGAATTCGTAGGCGAAGGCGTAAAGTCCCTTACTATCTACGACAGACTTACAATATCCAATATGGCTATCGAAGCAGGTGCAAAGAACGGTATTTTCCCGGTAGACGAGGAAACTCTTAACTATATGAAGGGCAGAACCGATAGAGAGCCTCTCATCTTTGAAGCCGATGCAGACGCAGAGTATGACGAGGTTTACGAGATCAATCTCTCCGAGATCAAGTCAACCGTTGCATTCCCCCATCTTCCCGAAAATACAAAGACCTTTGATGAAATAGACGATATTAAGATCGACCAGGTGGTTATCGGCTCATGCACCAACGGTCAGTACAAGGATCTTGCGGAAGCTGCAGAGATAATCCGTGGCAGAAAGGTTGCAAAGAACGTAAGAGCGATAGTTATTCCTGCAACTCAGGACATCTATCTTAAGGCTATGGAAACCGGAATTCTCCGTGATTTCATCGAAGCCGGCTGCGTTGTTTCAACACCCACCTGCGGCCCTTGTCTTGGCGGATATATGGGTATTCTTGCCGCAGGCGAGAGAGCTGTTGCAACAACAAACCGTAACTTCGTCGGCAGAATGGGCGACGTTACAAGCGAGGTATATCTTGCAAGTCCCGCAGTAGCCGCAGCTTCGGCTATCGCAGGCAAAATTGCAGATCCTCTTGAAATTATGAAAGCGTAAAGGAGGTATTTTAAGATGAAATTTGAAGGAAAAGTAATTAAATACGGTGATAACGTTGATACCGACGTAATTATCCCCGCAAGATACCTCAATACCATAGACAAAAAAGAACTCGCCTCTCACTGTATGGAGGATATTGATAAAGAGTTTGTAAATAAGGTTGAAGCAGGTGACATTATGGTCGCAGGTGCAAACTTTGGTTGCGGCTCTTCCCGTGAACACGCTCCCATAGCTATTAAGGAGTCAGGAATTTCTCTTGTAATCGCAAAGAGCTTTGCAAGAATTTTCTACCGTAACGCTATAAATATTGGTCTTGCAATAGTTGAATGTCCCGAAGCTGCCGAAGCTATCGCTGATGGACATAAGGTTGAAGCCGACCTCGATAACGGAGTTATCACCGACCTTACCACCGGAGAGAAGTTTGAAACCAAGCCTTTCCCCGAGTTCATTCAGAAAATTATCTCCGCAGGCGGACTTATCGAGTCTATCCGTAAGGGATATATCAAGTAATTAGGAGAAACAGTAATGAATTATAATATAGCTCTTCTTCGCGGTGACGGTATTGGACCGGAAATCGTTGACAGTGCCGTTGAAGTTCTTAAAAAAGTAGGCGAGAAGTATTCTCACACCTTTAACTTTACCCCCTTCGATATAGGCGGTGTGGCAATCGACAAGCACGGTAAGCCTCTCCCGGAGGAAACTGTTGATGGCTGTCTTGCATCCGACAGCGTTCTTCTCGGTGCGGTTGGAGGCCCTAAGTGGGATACTCTTCCCGGAAATATGCGTCCCGAGAAGGCACTTTTAGGTATTCGTTCGGCAATGGGACTCTTTACAAACCTTCGTCCCGCAAAGCTTTATCCCGCACTTTCGGGTGAATGTCCTTTGAGAGAGGATATTGTAAAGGACGGCTTTGATATTATGATCGTTCGTGAGCTTACCGGAGGAATTTATTTCGGTGAACGCGGATATAGGGAAGGCAAGTATGGCGAGGAAGCTTATGACACCGAAGCATATAGCCGTATGGAGATTGAGCGTATCGCAAGAGTTGCCTTTGAAACCGCAAGAAAGAGAAACAAGAAGCTTTGCAGCATTGATAAAGCAAACGTTCTTGAAACTTCAAGACTTTGGAGAAAGATAGTTCACGAAATCGCTGCGGAATATCCGGACGTTGAATGTACCGATATGCTCGTAGATAATGCGGCAATGCAGCTTGTAAGATGCCCCTCTCAGTTTGACGTTATCGTGACTTCGAATATGTTTGGCGACATTCTTTCCGACGAAGCTTCGCAGATCACCGGCTCTATTGGAATGCTCCCCTCTGCATCTCTTTCGGATAACACAAGAGGACTTTATGAGCCTATCCACGGTTCAGCTCCCGATATTGCAGGTCAAAACAAGGCTAACCCCATAGCAACAATTCTTTCCGCAGCTATGATGCTCCTTTATTCCTTTGGTCTTAAAGAGGAATCCGATGCTATCGTAAATGCGGTGGATAAAGTGCTTGAAGCAGGCTTTAGAACTGCTGATCTTGCCCATGGCGGTGAAGCTCTCACCACTACTGAAATTACAGCAAAAATAATTGAAAATCTTTAATTTAGGATAAAAAACATGGCAGACTTAAAGAAACTGCATCTTGATCTTTGCATGACAAGTGTGTTTAGAGAGACTCTTAACAAGCCTCTCTTCAAGTATTTTGACAGTTATGCAAGGGCTGAGACTAAGGAAGATAAAATTTCGGCTTACGGAGCTTTCGTTTCGGAAATTTATAAATCTAAAGGATCGCTTTCCGATGCGGTAATGCGTCTTGTGTTTGAAGACGAGAACGTTTACGTTAAAGCGAGAGCAAAGGGAAATATTCCCGATGAAAATATTGTTAAAGCAACCGAAAGGGAGCTTGACGTTTTTGCTTCTGTTGCTTCGCTTACTCACGAGGATTTTAGAGAGGATATGAATGTGTTTTATGCTTCTCCCTTTTCCTCCGAGAAGAGAGATTTTATAGCTCTTTACGAAGAACGCATAAGAGATATAGAAAAGCACGGTTACGGTATATTCGTATCTCATCCAATGTTTCGTCTTGAAGACTCCGGTGAGCTTGTGCCTATTATCAGCGCGGATAAAACAAGACTTGAAAGCTTTATCGGCTATACCGAGGAAAGACAAAAGGTTATTGAAAATACAAAAGCCTTCGTTCTTGGAAAGCCTGCGGCAAACGTACTGCTTTGCGGTGATGCGGGAACGGGTAAGTCCTCAACTGTTAAAGCGGTTGCCAACTCATTTTTCGATGACGGTATACGCCTTATAGAGCTTCGCAAGGATCAGCTTTCCTTCCTTCCGTACGTTATGGGTAAGATAAGTGAAAATCCTTTAAAGTTTATAATTTTCATTGACGACCTTTCCTTTAACCAGAACGACGATAATTTCAGTATGCTTAAAGCAGCTCTTGAGGGCTCGGCTTCCGCAAAGGCTGAAAATGCGGTTATTTACGCAACGTCGAACCGTCGACATATCGTAAAGGAATATTTCGCTGACAGAGAAGGCGGAGACGTGCATAGAAATGATACTCTCCAAGAAACCCTATCTCTTTCAGAAAGATTCGGTCTTGTTGTTCTGTTCCAGAAGCCGAACAAAGCGCTTTATCTTGATATTATTCACAGTTTGGCTACCCGTGCGGGAATAGAAGTCAATGCCGAGCTTGATATAAAAGCGGAAGCCTTTGCGCTTCGTAAGGGCAGCAGATCGGCAAGATGCGCAGAGCAGTTTATTAACAGTTTGCTATAACGACAATCGAAAGTCGAAATTTTTGAATTTCGACCGCAAATCTATGATTTGCGAACAAGTTTCAAAAAGAAATTTGTCGATTTCTGCCAGAATGATATAGTAGCAAAAAGCAGTTTGATGCTTTTTGCCCCTGCTGATTTATCAGCCGCGAAAAGGCTTTGTTGCCTTTTCGACATTCTATAATCATTATAATCAAATCTAAAGAAAAGAGTAAAAATAATGCTTACATTAGATAATATCTACCGCGCAAGCAACGTGCTTCGTGAGGTGGTAAGAAAAACCGATATGGTATATGCTCCAAAGCTCAAACCAGGAGTTGATATATACCTAAAAACCGAAAATCTTCAGTTTACCGGCTCCTTCAAGTTAAGAGGAGCTTACTATAAAATGTCCAAGCTTTCTGAGGAAGAAAAGGCGCACGGTGTTGTAGCCTGCTCGGCAGGAAATCACGCCCAGGGAGTTGCTCTTGCAGCGCAGAAAAGCGGAATTAAGGCGACTATTTGTCTCCCCGACGGTGCTCCTATTTCCAAAATAGAGGCAACCAAGAGCTACGGTGCTGAGGTTTGCCTTGTTGAAGGTGTTTATGATGATGCTTATAAAAAAGCTCTTTCTCTTCGTGACGAGTGCGGTTACACCTTTATTCATCCCTTTAACGACGAGGACGTTATAGCAGGTCAGGGAACAATAGCTCTTGAAATAGAGGATCAACTTCCCGATCTTGATGCGGTAATAGTACCTATCGGCGGCGGCGGACTTATTTCAGGCGTTGCATACGCTATGAAAGCAATAAATCCTAACGTTAAGGTTTACGGTGTTCAGGCAGCAGGCGCTCCCTCTATGTTCAATTCCGTTCGTGACGGTGAAATTGAGGAGCTTCCCTCGGTTTCCACTATTGCCGACGGTATCGCGGTTAAGAAGCCCGGTGACGTTACCTTTGATATTTGCTCAAGATACGTTGATAAAATAGTTACAGTAACAGAGGACGAGATTGCCGCTGCAATTCTTGCACTTATGGAGCAGCATAAGCTTGTTACGGAAGGCGCTGGCGCTGTTGCGGTTGCTGCTGCAATGTTCGGCAAACTTGATGTTGCGGGTAAAAAGGTTGTTTGTCTGCTCTCCGGAGGTAATATTGACGTTACAATTCTTTCAAGAGTCATCGAAAGAGGTCTTTTGATGTCGGGTAGAACCTGTCAGCTTATGGTTGAGCTTATGGATAAACCCGGTCAGCTTAAGAACGTATCTCGTATTATTGCCGATATGGGCGGTAACGTTATATCCGTTCACCACGAGCGTGCAAGTGAAGGTTCTGATATTAACGGATGCTACTTAAGACTTATACTTGAAACAAGGAATTTTGCTCATATAGAAGAGATAAAGAAAGCTTTGACCGATTTTGGTTTTAAGCTTATGAATAATTAAGGAGAAAAACAATGTTAAATAAAGTTTCAACAGATAAAGCTCCGGCTGCGATAGGCCCTTATTCTCAGGCTATCGTTATCGGTGATATGGTATTTACTTCGGGACAGATTCCGATCAACCCCGCAAGCGGAAATATTGAGGCTGATGGTATAACTGCACAGACCGAGCAGGTTATGAAAAATCTCGGCGAGGTGCTTTCTGCCGCAGGATCATCCTTTGAAAAGGCAGTAAAGACTACCTGCTTCCTTGCAAACATTTCTGATTTTGCAGCCTTCAACGAGGTTTATGCAAAATACTTTACCGAGAAGCCTGCTCGCTCTTGCGTTGCTGTAAAAGACCTTCCTAAAGGAGCGCTTGTTGAGGTTGAGGTTATTGCCTCTCTTAAATAATGGCTTGATTTTTTGAAAAAGTTTCAAAGGAGAAAATCTGTATGAAATATCGTTTTTTGAGATATCCCGGTGGAAAATTCAAGGCAGTAACCTTCAGCTACGATGACGGATATAAGTCCGATCTTAAACTTTGCGAGATTTTAGAGCGTCACGGAATGAAGTGTACGATAAATCTTTGCTCGAGTATGATTGGTGATTATGCTAACAGAATTACCGAGAGCGAGGTAAAAGAATATATCCTCGGTCACGGTCACGAGGTAGCAACTCACGGCGCTGACCATAAAGCGTTAGGTCACCTCAGCCTTGTAAACGGAATTCGAGATACCCTTGATTGCCGTCTTGGTCTTGAAAATCAGTTCGGTATTATCATTCGCGGTCTTGCATATCCCGATACTCCCAAATATCTTGAAGGTGAAAAGTATGAGCGTGTACGTGAATACCTTCGTGACCTTGACATCGCTTATGCCAGAACCACAGGCCCTGATAACGACGGATTTGATCTCCCGCAGGACTTTTATATGTGGGTTCCCACGGCAAGGCACAGAAACGAGAAGATTTTCGAATATATAGATAAATTCACAGCTCTTGATGATAAGACTCTTTATTGCGCTTCAAGATGGCCCCGCCTTTTCTACGTTTGGGGACACTCGTCCGAGTTCGTAAGCGATAACAACTGGGACAGACTTGAAGCTATTTGCGAAAAGCTTGGCGGTAAAGAAGATACCTGGTACGCAACGAATATCGAGATTCACGATTATGTAAAGGCATACGAGGCTCTTCATTTCTCTGCGGATAGCAAGAGAGTATATAATCCCACTCTTATAGACGTTTGGTTTGACGTTGGCGGTATTTTATACTGCGTAAAGTCGGGAGAAACACTTCTTATAGAGGGTTAAAAATGAGTTACAGATATTTAAGCTTTCCCGGCGGTAAAATGAAAGCCGTTACCTTTAGCTATGACGACGGAGTGAGGCAGGATATAAGACTTGCCGAAATGTTTTCTAAATACGGCCTAAAAGCAACCTTCAATATTAACAGCCGCGTACTTACCGAAGAGGGAAGTAAAAGACTTAATGCGGCTGAAATAAAAGAAAATATACTTGACCGTGGCCACGAGGTGGCAGTTCACGGAGCAGAGCATATGGCGTCGGCTATGGTAAGCCCAACACTTTGCTTAAAAGATGCATTTGAATGTAGAAGAGCTCTTGAAGATACCTTTGATATGATAATTCGTGGTATGGCATATCCCGACACCGGAATAAGAGTTTCCGATAACGGCAACTCCTATGAGACCGTAAAAAATATTCTTACATATTCGGGTATAGTATATTCCAGAACGTTAAGCGGAGATAATAACCGCTTTGAAATGCCTCGTGACTTCCACGCATGGATGCCCACGGCGCATCATAACAACCCCTCGCTTCTTTCCTGGATCGACGAATTTAACGCACTTGAATACAGCACCTTCAGAACTAATCGCAATGCTCCGAGGCTTATGTATATCTGGGGACATTCCTACGAGTTTGACCGAGAGGATAATTGGAACAGAATAGAGGAAATATGCCAAAAACTTTCAGGCAGAGATGATACCTGGTATGCTACCAATATCGAAATTTACGATTACGTAAAAGCTTACGAGTCGCTTTGTTTTTCTGCTGATGAAAAGAAGGTCTTTAATCCTGGGTATCAGACCGTTTGGCTTACCTGTAATTATAAAATTTATCAGGTCGATCCCGGCACTACAATTAGGATAGAGTAACAAATTATACGGGTGGCATCCGTCACCCGTATAAATAATTATTATTATTTTTAAAAAACACTTGACAAATAGCAAATATAGTATTATAATTTAGTAAACTAAAGCGTTTTACTTAACTAAAGCGCTATAATGAGGTGGAATTATGATTAAAATACATACTCCCGAGGTTGATGCGCTTTTTGAAGCAATAATATCCCTTGATTCGGTTGAAGAATGCTATAAATTTTTTGAGGATGCTCTCACCGAAAAGGAAATACTTGATATAGCTCAAAGACTTAAGGCTGCAAAAATGCTTAGAGCAGGAAGCAGTTATACGGCTGTATGCGCCGCTACCGGTATGAGTACCGCAACGATCAGCCGTGTCAGCAAGGCACTTGATCACGGAGCCGGCGGATATCACCTCGTTCTTGAGAGAGTGGAGGATAAGTAATGCTTGATAAATATATTTTGAAAAACGAAGAAAAAGCAATATTTGCTCTTCGTTCTATCTATAAAAGTTACGGTTATCTGCCTTTTAAGATGAGTAAGTTTGAGGAATACGATCTCTATGTCGGAAACAAAGACTTTCTCGTCAGCGACAGAGTAATAACCTTTAACGATACAGACGGCAGACTTCTTGCCTTGAAGCCCGACGTTACGCTTTCCATTATAAAGCATACTTCCGACGAGCCGGGAGTTAAGCAAAAGGTATATTATAACGAAAACGTATATCGTGTTTCCGGAGCAACCGGTCAGTTTAAGGAAATTATGCAGATGGGACTTGAGTCCATCGGTGATATAGACGTAACCGACATTTATGAGGTTGTATCTCTTGCCTTGAAGAGCCTTTCGGAAATTTCCGAGGATTTTGTTCTCGATCTTTCCCACATGGGAATTTTGTCTGCATTTCTTTCCGAGGCATCGGATAACGATCTCTTCAAAAAAGAAGTTATCTCTCTTATTTCAAATAAAAATGCTCACGAAATTCCGACCGTTGCCCAAAAATACGGAGTCGATGCCGAGTCTTGCCGGAAGCTTGTCTTGCTTGCAGGAATGTACGATAAGCCGGCTTCGGTTATTAAAAAGCTTGAGCCTCTTTGCAATAGCGTAAGCTCTGCGAAGGCTCTCTCCGAGCTTAAAGTGTTAAGCTATCTTCTTTCTTCTAACGAGTATGGCGATAAAGTAAGATTCGATTTCTCGGTAGTTCATAATATCAGCTATTATGACGGCATAGTTTTCTCAGGCTTCCTTTCAGGAATTTATGAGGCTGCGTTGTCGGGCGGAGAATACGGAAAGCTTCTTTCGGGACTTGGAAGAAAGAGCCGTGCGGTAGGCTTCGCTTTGTATCTTGACCTTCTTGAAGCACTCTATTCCTCTGACAGAGAGTACGACGTTGACGTTTTGCTCCTTTATGATGAAAAGGTTGCGGCAACCGAGGTTATATCCCGACGCAACGCCCTTATTGCAGAGGGCAAGAGCGTTAGTGCTCAACGTGTAATCCCAACAAAGCTTCGCTATGCTTCAGTAGTCGATTTGCGAGAAACGAACTAGGGAAGAGGACTGAAAGATGATTAATATAGCATTACCCAAGGGACGACTCGGCGAGCGTGTTTACGATATGCTTGAACGAGCAGGATATGGCTGTCCCTCAATAAAAGCACCCGGAAGAAAGCTTATATTTGAAAATGAATCGGTAGGAGTCCGTTATTTCTGGGTAAAACCCTCCGACGTTTCTATATATGTTGAAAGAGGAGCTGCCGACATTGGAATTGCAGGCAAGGATATTTTGCTTGAATATTCTCCCGATGTTTACGAGCTGCTTGTCCTTAATATAGGCAAATGCCGTATGGCGGTGGCAGCAAAACGTGATTTCTTCGACGATAGACAAAAGACTCTTAAGGTTGCAACGAAGTTTGTGAATATTGCAAAGTCACATTATGCGTCAATCGGCAGAGACATTGATATTATAAAGCTTAACGGATCGATTGAAATAGCACCTATTCTCGGTCTTTCCGACGTTATAGTCGATATCGTTGAAACGGGTGCAACCTTAAAGGAAAATGACCTTGAGGTTTTCGAAACAATAATACCGATAAGTGCCCGTCTTATTTCTAACAAAGCGAGCTTTAAATTCAAAACCGGTGAGATAGAGCGTCTTATCGAGCAAATGAGGAAACAAATAAAATACGATGATTAAGATATTTAAGTATGGTGAGGTTGATAACAGCGAAATTTTCGCGCGCTCAAATCCCACCGCAAACGTTGAAGACGTAGTTAAAGATATAATTGAAAACGTAAAGAAAAACGGTGACAAAGCACTTTTTGAGTATTCGGAAAAATTTGATAAAGCTACTCTTTCTTCTCTTGAGGTAACAAAAGAGGAGATTGATGAAGCCTTCGATACGGTAGAACCCGAGTTCGTAGAAATTCTTAAAGAGGCACTGATAAACGTTACCGATTTTCACTCTCGTCAATGGAGAGGCAGTTTTATAATTAACGAAAAAGACGGAGTTATAACAGGGCAGAAGGTTATTCCGATACAAAAAGTAGGACTTTATGTTCCCGGTGGAACAGCCGCATATCCCTCGACTGTCATAATGGATTCCGTTCCTGCAAAGATTGCAGGATGTGAAGAAATCGTTATGGTAACTCCTCCCGGCAAGGACGGAAAGGTAAATCCGGTTATCCTTGCGGCTGCAAAAATAGCAGGTGTTGACAGAATCTTTAAGATAGGCGGAGCGCAGGCTGTCGCAGCACTTGCATACGGCACCGAGTCTGTTCCGAAGGTTGATAAAATAGTAGGCCCCGGAAATGCTTTCGTTGCGGAAGCAAAAAAGCAGGTGTTCGGAATGGTTTCTATTGATATGATAGCAGGTCCTTCCGAGATTTTGGTGGTTGCCGATTCAAAGAGCGATCCCTGCTTTGTAGCAGCCGATCTTCTTTCTCAGGCAGAGCACGATAAAAATGCATCAGCCGTTCTCGTTACCGATAGCTTTGAGTTTGCCGAGGCTGTTTCTGCGGAGCTTGAAAAGCAGATTCCCAAGCTTCAAAGAAGCGAAATTGCAAGAGTGTCCATAGATAATAACGGTAAGATAATCGTTGCCGAGGATGACCTTATGTTAGCTCTTGATATTGCTAACGAAATAGCTCCCGAGCATCTTGAGCTTTGCGTAGATAATCCCTTTGATTATCTTGACAAGGTAAAGCACGCAGGCTCTGTATTTATGGGCAGATACTGTCCCGAGGCTCTTGGTGATTACTTTGCCGGCCCCAACCACACGCTTCCTACAAGCGGAACTGCCAGATTTTCTTCTCCCCTTAACGTTGAGGACTTTATAAAGACAACGCAGTTTACCTATTATACTAAGGATGCGCTTTCAAAGGTTGCCGATAAGGTTGCCTATTTTGCAAACAAGGAAGGACTTGGTGCGCATGCAAAAAGTGCCACCGTCCGTTTTGAAAAGAAATGAGCAGATTTTTCAGTAATAAGTATTCAAAGCTTAAACCCTATACTCCCGGTGAGCAGCCGAGAGATATGAAGTACATAAAGCTTAATACCAATGAATCTCCCTATCCGCCGACTCCTGCGGTTGTTGAAGCGGCAAAAGCCGAGGCAGAGAAGCTTCAACTTTATTCCGATCCCGAATGCACCGAGCTTATAAAAGTCTTTGCTGAAAGATACGAAGTAAAAAAAGAACAGCTTATAATGACTAACGGCTCTGATGAAGTGCTGAATTTCGCATTCATGGCATTTTGCGATGCAGAGCACCCGATAGTCTTTCCCGATCTTACTTACGGATTTTATCCGGTCTTTGCCGAGCTTAACGGTATTCCTTATGAGGAAATTCCTCTTCGCTCCGACTTCACCGTCAGGGTAGAGGATTACATCGGTATTAACAAGAATATCGTTATAGCTAACCCCAATGCACCGACAGGAATAGCTCTTTCGCTTTCGGACGTAGAGAAAATCGTTGCATCAAATCCCGATAACGTAGTTATTATTGATGAAGCTTACGTTGATTTCGGTGCAGAGAGTGCTGTAAGGCTTATAGATAAGTATGATAATCTTTTGGTTACGGGTACTTTCTCGAAATCCCGTTCTCTTGCAGGTGGACGCTTGGGATTCGGCTTCGGCTCTTCTTCTCTTATTGCCGATTTGCATACGATAAGATATTCAACCAACCCTTATAACGTAAACCGAATGACTATGGCAGCAGGTCGTCAGGCAATCATTGACGATAGCTACTATATGGATAACGCCAAAAAGATAATAGAGTGTCGCGAAGAAACAAGTAAGAAGCTTTCCACTCTTGGCTTTAAGGTTTTGCCCTCGTCTGCGAACTTCCTTTTTGCCGAAAGTACAACTGTTGACGGCGAGCAGCTTTATTTGCAGCTCAAGAAGCGTGGCATACTTGTCCGCCACTTTAATAAAGAGCGAATCAGGAATTTTAACCGTATCACAATAGGTACTCCCGAAGAAATGAATGCCCTGATTTTAGCAATAACCGATATATTAAAGGAGAACTCGAAATGAGATGTGCTGAAATTATCAGAAACACAAACGAAACAAAGATTTCCTTAAAGCTTAATATTGACGGAACAGGAGAGTCGAAAATTGATACCGGCTGTCCCTTCCTTGACCATATGCTTACTCTATTCTCGAAGCATTCAAGAATAGATCTTGAAGTAAAAGCAATAGGCGATATAGAGGTTGATTACCATCACACAACCGAGGACGTCGGAATCGCTCTCGGTAAAGGTATAGCTTATGCTCTCGGTGCAAGTGCTGATGCGATGAAAGGAATTCGTCGTTACGGAAATATGATTTTGCCTATGGACGAAGCCTTGATTCTTTCTGCGGTTGATATTTCCGGCAGAGCGCATCTTGAGTTTGATGCCCAGATTCCCGCAGAGAAGGTTGGTGATTTTGACACCGAGCTTTGTGAGGAATTCTTCGAAGCTTTTGTAAGAGAAGCAAGAATTACTCTTCATATAAAGCAGCTTGCAGGAAAAAATTCTCATCACATAATCGAGGGAATTTATAAATCGGTTGCTCGCTCACTCTTTGAAGCACTTTCAAAGGATGAAAGATTTGCAAACGATATTCCTTCTACGAAAGGCGTTATTTAATTAATGATAGCAATAATTGATTACGGAGTAGGAAATCTTTTTTCACTTCGTTCATCTCTTGAAATGATTGGCGCGGAAAGCATCGTTACAAACGATGAAGATATTATTCGCGCCGCAGATAAAATTTTGCTCCCCGGTGTAGGAGCTTTTGAGGACGCTAAGCGTAAGCTTTCGGAATCGGGACTTGATAAGCTGATTATAGAGCTTGTCAAAAAGGGCAAAAAAATTATGGGTATATGCCTCGGAATGCAGATGCTCTTTGAGCGCAGCTTCGAATACGGAGAGCACGAAGGACTTGCTCTGCTTAAAGGAAGTGTTATTCCTATGCAGGGCACTATACCCGAAAATCTTGACATTCCTCATATTGGTTGGAATAAGCTTAAAATTGTTTCAAATCATCCGGTGTTTAAGTATACTAAAGAGGGTGATTTCGTGTATTTCGTTCATTCTTACTATGCATCCGGTTGCGACGACTCTCTCCTGGCAACCACCGATTACGGTGTTGATATGACCGCAGCAGTTGCAAAGGATAACGTTGCAGGAATGCAATTCCACCCCGAAAAAAGTGGCGAATGCGGACTTAACATTTTAAGAGCATTCGCAGAATGGTAATAAAAATCAAGGCAGAAACGAAAAAATGAAAATATTTCCGGCAATAGATTTATACGATGGAAAGGCAGTCAGACTTTATAAGGGTGACTACGATAATATGACTGTTTACAGCACCAATCCCATCGAAATAGCTTATAAGTTTGAAAAAGCAGGAGCTGAATTCGTTCACGTCGTTGACCTTGAAGGGGCAAAGGACGGAACTACTCCTAATATTGGCATTGTATCCGAAATTGCGTCAAAAACCTCCCTTAAGGTTGAAATTGGCGGAGGAATACGCTCTATGGAAACTCTTGATAAATATTTTTCCGCAGGAGTTTTTAGAGCTATTCTCGGTACTGCCGCTGTAACAGATGAAGCTTTCCTTAAAGCTGCCATAGAAAAATACGGTGACAAAATTGCCGTTGGCGCTGATATAAAGGATGGCCTTGTTGCGATTAAAGGTTGGCTTGAAAAATCCGAATACACAACCGATGCATTCTTTGAGAATATGTGCGCTCTCGGCGTAAAAACCATAATTTGTACCGATATTTCCAAGGACGGAGCGATGAAGGGTACTAACAGAGAGCTTTATAAAGAGCTTTCCGAAAAATTCAGTATTGACATTGTAGCCTCCGGAGGAGTTTCCGATATGAGCGACGTAATAGCTCTTACCGATATGAATCTGTACGGCGCAATAATTGGAAAGGCCTATTATTTAGGCAAAATCGACCTTGAAGAAGCAATAAAAATTTCCGAAAGATAGTTACTATGATTACAAAACGAATTATCCCTTGTCTTGACGTAAAGAACGGCAGAGTAGTAAAGGGTGTAAACTTTGAAGGCCTCTCTGACGTTTCTTCTCCCGTAAGTCTTGCTAAATATTATTCCGAATGCGGAGCTGACGAGCTTGTATTTTATGATATTACGGCTTCTGCCGAGGGAAGAGCTCTTTTTACCGATATTCTTACCGAGGTTGCACGTACAATATTTATTCCTCTGACTGTTGGCGGCGGAATAAATACTCTTGATGACTTTGACAGAGTTTTGAAATGCGGAGCAGATAAGGTTAGCGTAAACTCCGGAGCAATAAGAAACCCCGATCTTATAGGAGAGGCCGCAAAACGCTATGGTGACCAATGCGTAGTTATTTCCGCTGACGTTAAAAGAGTCGACGGTGAATTCCGTGTGTTTGCAAAAGGCGGAAGAGTGGATACGGGTATGGAAGCTATCTCCTGGATAAAACGCTGCGTTGATAACGGAGCAGGAGAGGTCGTACTTAATTCCATAGATACCGACGGAGTAAAGGGCGGCTTTGATATTGAAATGCTAAAAGCTGTTACCGAGGTTGTAAAAGTTCCGGTTATAGCATCCGGTGGAGCCGGATCAAAAGAGCATTTTGTCGAGCTGTTTACAAAGCTTCCAAAGGTAAGCGCAGGTCTTGCTGCATCTATATTCCACTTTGGCGAAGTAAAAATCCCCGATCTTAAGCAAACGCTTTCCAAATCGGGAATAATAGTAAGAAAATAATTTTTTTAAGGATATAAAAATGATAAACGTTGATCAGCTTAAATTTGACGAAAAGGGACTTATCCCTGCAGTAGTCGTTGACTCTATTACTAAAAAGGTACTTACTGTTGCATATATGAACCGTGAAAGCCTTGAAATTACGCTGGAAAAGGGATTGACCTGCTTTTATAGCCGTTCAAGAGAAGAACTTTGGCTCAAAGGAGAAACCAGCGGAAATTATCAGCATGTTGTTTCCATAACTGCCGATTGCGATATGGATGCTCTTACCGTTGTCGTTGAAAAGGATGGCCCTGCCTGTCACAAAGGCACAGATTCCTGCTTCACCAATCCCCTTTATCAAAGCGAGGAGCTTCACGAGTTTTCCCTTGAAGGCCTTTACGATCTCCTTGTGGGTAGAAAGACCGATAAGCCTGAAGGCTCTTATACTACATATCTCTTTGAAAAGGGAATTGATAAGATTCTTAAGAAGGTAGGCGAGGAATGTACAGAGGTAATTATTGGCGGTAAGGCAGGGGATAAGGCTGAAACCGTTTATGAAATTGCCGACCTTGCATATCACGTAATGGTGCTTATGGTAGAAATGGGTATATCGGTCGAGGACATTCATCGCGAACTTGCATCCCGTCATATTATCGACCATAAGGTTAAGCAGGAGAAAATGAAATAATGGCTTTGCCAAGTTATCATAACCATACGGTTTTCTGTGACGGAAAAAACACCGCGGAGGAAATGGTTCTTGCCGCACTTCAGGCAGGTATGTCCGAAATAGGTTTTTCTGCACATGCAAGAATGCCCGCAAATCCCGATTGGTGCATGACTGAAGAAGGGGAGCGAGAATATTTTGAAACCGTTACTGCGTTAAAGATAAAATACGCAGACAAAATAAAGATTTATCTCGGAATAGAGCAGGATTATTATGCCGAGCCGGTTTCCTATCCTTATGATTATATAATAGGATCTGTTCACGCTCTTGATGTCGGTGGCGGAAAGCTCATTGATATAGATCTAGATCCCGTGGATGTGAGAAAAAGCGTCGAGAAATATTTTGGTAACGATCCCTATTCTTACGTTGAATGTTTTTACGACACCGTATCAAAGGTGTACGAGAAAACGAAATGCGATATAATAGGTCACCTCGATCTTGTTACAAAGTTTCTTGACCGAGACCCCCTCTTTTCCGAGGAGCATCCAAGGTATATCGCAGCAAGAGAAAGGGCAATAACAGCACTTCTCAAAACTCCTGCAGTTTTCGAGGTCAACACCGGTGGAATTTATCGAGGATATAGGCAAGTGCCGTATCCAAATATAGAAACTGTTTCGTCGTTATATTCGAAAGGGGCAAAATTCGTTATAAACGCAGATAGCCATAATATAGATAGTGTTGACTTTATGCTTTCGGATATTGCGAATAAAATGGACAATTTAGGAATTTCGTATATTACAAAACTTGCGGATGTTATCGAAATCGCCCGCAAATAATCGCTTTTTAAAATTCTGGGGGATATTTTTTTAGTAATCTTAAAAAATATTCCCCAAAGGAATAATTTTTCCTAAAAAGCTATTGACAAATTGCATCTTTTGTGATATCATATTAGGGCACGAAAATGATATGCCCCTGTAGCTCAGTTGGTAGAGCACTTGACTTTTAATCAAGGTGTCCGGGATTCGAGTTCCCGCAGGAGCACCAAAAAGAGAGACACCCCTTGTGGGTGTCTCTCTTTTTGTCACTCCTGCGTTACGAATCCCGTCGCTCAAGGAGCGAGGGATTCGTAACATTGCGTAGCCTCTCGCCTAGCGAGAGCTTGAAAGCGGAGCAAAATTCCCGCAGGAGCACCCAAAGCGGTGGAAGTCGGAGGCCAAGCGGTCTTAGGAAGACAACATGAAGTGTCAACTCCTTGGCTCACAGAACGACATGGC
>JAZTXO010000133.1:0-5858 GCA_045636445.1 Eubacteriales bacterium
AGCTCTCCCTGTACCCGGAGCGACCTTTACCAGAGATCCTCAAACGGGTATCATAACCAGAACGCCCGGTGTCGCGGTAATTACTGTAAACGGTACGCTTTGATTAAAATTTCCGGCTGCTCGAAAGGGCAGCCGTTTTTATTTTCAAATATGCTCGAATTGGTCATAACTATTGACTAGCGAAAAGATTTGTGATAAAATAAATAAAAAAGATTTTAAGGTGGAAAAATGAAATTTGGAATGCCAACGCTTGTCGAGTGCCGTGATATTTTTGAGTGCTGTGATGTGGCAAAGAAAAACGGTCTTGATTTTATTGAAATAAATATGAGCTTTCCTCAGTATTTGCCCGATGCACTTGATGTCGAGAAATTGCTTGAAATTACCGAAAATGATAATATATCTTACACTATTCACGCTGATGAAATGCTTAACCCCTTTGACTTTAACGACAAGGTTGCAGGCTGCTATTTTGACGTAATGAGGGATACTATTCGCTTCGCAAAAAAGGTAAATATCCCTGTTATCAATATGCATCTTCTCAAGGGTGTTTACGTTACTTTGCCGGGCAAGGTTATTCTTCTCAGTGACGTGTATTACGATAATTACATAGAAAAAGTTAGGCAGTTTATTAAAATGTGCGAGGACGAGATAGGAAACTCCTCCCTTAAGATTGCAATTGAAAACGTTGATTCCAATCCCTTTACCGAAAGTCAGCTTAAGGCTCTTCCTTTGTTTTTGTCAAGTCCTGTTTTTGGTTTGACTCTCGATACGGGACACGAACTTTGCCTTAACTTTACTGATAGCCATGTTTTTGACGAGTATCCCCAAAAATTGATTCATATGCATCTTCATGATGCCAAGGGGAAGAGTGCTCATTTGCCTTACGGTGACGGTGACGTTGAAGTTGAAAAGAAGATTTCTATGCTGAAAAACGGTGATACCTGCCTTATTGAGGTTAAAACTATTGAAGGACTTGAAACCAGTGTAAAATACTTAAGAGATAAAGGATTTATGAAGTAAAATGACAAGTAAAGAAAAATTTATCGAGATATATAATAAAAACATAACTCGCGAGGGCGCAGATAAGCTTTTGGAATATCTTTTATCCTCGTCTTCCGATTTTTTCACAGCTCCCGCATCTGCAAGATTTCATTCCTCTTATGAGGGCGGACTTTGCGACCATTCAATCAATGTTTACGAGTGCCTAAAGTCCTATCTTGAATCAGACAGAGTTAAGGAAAACTTTGGCTTTGAATATTCTGATGAAAGTATCGCAATCGTTTCGCTTCTTCACGACCTTTGCAAGGTAAACGTGTATAAGAAGGGATTTAGAAACGTAAAGGATGAAAAGGGAACTTGGCAAAGAGTTGATACCTTTGAATATGACGATAAGCTGCCTTACGGTCATGGCGAAAAGAGCGTTTATATTATTTCGGGTTATATGAAGCTGACAAGAGAGGAAGCTTTTGCAATAAGATATCACATGGGTTATTCTTCTACGGAAGATCCCAGAAACGTTTCGGCAGCTTTTGAAATGTTTCCTCTTGCTTTTGCTCTTTCGACAGCAGACAGCGAAGCAACCTACTTTATAGAATCTAAAATAAATCTTCAAAATTGAGGTGTAAAATGAGAAAAAACTTTGGTGCAAAGCCTATTCTTTATCCCCAACCGGTATTTATAATTGCAACTTACGATGAAAACGGAGTGCCGAATGCTATGAATGCGGCGTGGGGCGGTCTTTCCGAAGAAACCGAGATTATGATATGCCTTAGCGCAGACCACAAAACAACTAAAAATATTCAGGCTACCGGAGCTTTTACGGTAAGCATGGCAGATAAAGATCACGTTAAGGAATGCGACTACGTTGGAGTTGTTTCGGGCAATGACGTTCCGGATAAGTTTTCAAAAGCCGGATTTACAGCAACAAAATCGGATTTAGTGAATGCTCCTATTATCAATGAGCTTCCTATGGCTCTTGAGTGCAGACTTATAAGCTATGATCCCGCAAACTGCCGTCTTTTCGGTGAGATTGTCAACGTTTCGGCCGATGAGAAGGTGCTTAATGATGAAGGTAAAATCGATCCGGCCAAGCTGAAGCCTATCACCTTTGACCCTGCGAACAATAAATATGTTGTTTTGGGTGACGTTGTCGGTAATGCCTTTTGTGAAGTATAAGGAGTCTCGCCTTTTTGCTCGGGAGATTGACCTGATCCTTCGGCAGACAGGGAAATCCATAGTTTAGGCAAGAGTTTGAAGGATGCTGATTTAGTGTAATACTTCGGTAAAAATTCTTATAATATCCGTATATTATCTCAAATTTTAATCTTGTCTTACGCAAAATCAGCAATCTTTCAAAACCGTATGAGTTCGATTATCTTACGGCTAACCTAAAAAATTCAAACATAAAAAACAGGACAGATTTCTGTCCTGCTTTTTATGTTTGAACAAAGTATTATTCAGCAACGAAAATATAAGGATAAATATCCTGGCCTCCGTCGATGAAATATACTTCTATATCAGGGTATTTTGATATTATATACTGCTCAAGAGCTGTAGCTTCGTTAAGAGTGGTGTTAGCTCCGACAAAAACGGTAAGAAGGAATTTGTCTCCGGGAGCAATCAGCAAATCTACAAGCTCCTTTGATGCATCGTCACGGTTGGGATTGGCTACAACAACTTCCTTGTTAACTATGGCGATTGTATCACCATCGTTTATGTGAAGTCCGTTGAGGTCCGCATCTCTTACTGCTGGGGAAATGTAAGCGGAAACAATTTTAGAAATAGCATCCTCGGCATCCGATAAAATTTCTTCTGCAGAATTCTTTTCAAGATCGATTGCAGAAAGTGCAACGTATCCGGCTCCGATATTCTTTGCAGGAACTACGTAGACTTTTGCCTTGTCGTATATTTCTGCTGCCTGAGTTGCTGCCATAACAATATTTCCGTTGTTAGGGAAGACAAAAATGTTCTCGGCATTAATTTTATCAAAGGCTTCGATAAAATCGTTTGTAGAAGGATTGTGTGTCTGTCCTCCGGGAACGATAACGTCTGTGCCAAGCTCGGTAAATATAGCCGAAATACCAGGGCCGTTACTAACGGCTACTATACCGTTTTTCTTTGGAGGTTCTTGCTTCTGCTCTGATTTATCGTTGGAATTTTCGAGTTCTGTGTGCTGGATAGACATGTTTTCTATCTTCACGCTAATGAACTCTCCGGCTTTGCGCATACGCGCAAGAACACGCTCGGGTGTTAAAGTGTGAACGTGAATTTTAACAACGCTTTCGGTTTTGAATGCAACGATAGAATCGCCAAGCTTTGAAAGATAAAGCTTTAATGCATCAATATCATAGTTTTCGATATCACATTTGCTGTTTTGAAGCTGAACGAGAAGCTCGGTGCAATATCCGTAGGTCATTTCGCTGTCCGGGCCGAATGCTCCGTGCTGAAGAGTACCTGCCTTGGGTACGGGAAGGGGAACTGCATCGTATTCAACGTCCTCACCGTTAAGAACTCTGTTAAGTCCGTCGATAATATAAAGAAGACCTGCTCCGCCACTGTCAACAACTCCCGCTTCGCTGAGCGCAGGAAGAAGTTCGGGGGTTCTTTCAAGTGATTTGTTCATTTCGTTAACAAGGTCAGAGAATAGACTTTGAACGGTGCTTCGTTTGTTAAGACGGCTTACAGCATATTCAACCGATTCTCTGGCAACTGTAAGTATCGTACCCTCGGTAGGCGTCATAACAGAGCCGTAAGCCTGCGCAACACCGAGCTCAAGGGCGTGTCCAAGTTCCTTGGAGTTAGCGTTTTCAACGTTTTCAAGACCCTTAGCCATACCTGCAAAGAACTGAGACAGAATTACGCCCGAGTTGCCTCTTGCACCGAGAAGCATTCCCCTGGAAGCAACTCGAAGCACCTCTGCAAGGTCATCTGTTTCAATATCATTGAGGGAAGCAACACCGCTATCAATTGTCATACTCATGTTGTCGCCCGTATCACCGTCGGGAACGGGGAATACGTTAAGCTTGTTGACTTCCTCTGCATTTGCTCTAAGCTCGGAAGCTCCGCCCTTCATCATTTTAGCGAAAAGAGCGCCGCCGAGCGTTTTAAGACTCATTTTTTTCTTTTGTTCGGGTTCTACCTTCTTCTGAGTCGGTTTCTTTTCAGGCGCTTTTTTCTCCGTAGCCTTTTTCTTCTGCTTGGAAGCTTTGGAGTCGGCCTTTTTTGTATTCTTTTCAGCGTTTTTTGTTTTTGCATCGCTCTTGGAAGCTTTTTTTGCTTCGCTTGAGCTGTTTATTTCGTTATTCGTATTTTTGTTAGGATTTGACATAAAAATCTCCTATCGAATTATCGTTCTGTTCCGTAGAAGAAGAGCGCAAGAGTTCCGGGACCCGAGTGTGCTCCGATTACCGGTCCGACATCTGTTATAAGTTCGGTTTCAGCTCCGTATTTTTCTTTCAGGATACCTGCAAGAATTTTTGCATCTGCTTCGCAGTCGGAATGAGAAATAAATGCCTTTGTACCGAGTGGGGAGGCTGTTTCACCGTATTTTTCAGCGAGGGCATTTATAGATGCGCGTCTGCCACGTACTTTCAATACGCTGGTAAGATGTCCTTCGTTATCTACGTGAAGAACAGGCTTGATACCGAGTACGTTGCCTACAAAAGCTGTGGTAGGACTGACTCGACCTCCACGCTTAAGGTAAACAAGATCGTCAACGGTAAACCAATGACATATATGAAGCTTTGATTCTTCAGCAAAGTCACGGGCTTCTTCAATTGATGCCCCTTTAGACATTTTATCTCTTATCATATCAATGAGCAGCGCAGTTCCTGCGGAAGCTGCAAGTGTATCAACTATATAAATCTTTCTTTCGGGGTACTTTTCTTTCAATGCCTCTGCTGCCAGACGAGCAGAGTTGAATGTTGTGCTGAGTCCGGACGAAAATCCGATATACAAAATATCAAGACCTTTGTCAAGAAGAGGCGTGAAGCCGGATATAAAGGCTTCGGAGTTTACTGCGGAAGTTTTTGCAACTCCGCCTTTGCGCATTTCGGCATAAAAGTCCGAAACGCTGATTTCATTGTTGAGATATTCCTTATCAGAACCTTCGAAGCGAAATGATAAAGATGCAGAACAGATTCCCCAATCCTTAATAACCTTTTCTGAAAGGTCGCAGGATGAATCTGTAAAAATAACGTAATTTTCCATTTCTTCTCCTGTGCCGCCATGCGGCGTTGAGTTTATGACATATCTGTCAAAACTATTTTTGACCAAAAAAAGCATATAATATTACAATGTTTACATTAAAATTCCATTATATTATACCACTATATAGTCTGTTTGTCAAGTTTTACCTTTAATTTAAATTTTGGATAGTTGACAGATGTGCGAAAAATGTCAACAAACGCCCTTGCTGACAAATAAAAAAGGCAGATACACAAAGGTATCTGCCTAGTGGTGCCGGTAGTCGGGGTCGAACCGACACGGTATTGCTACCTTCGGATTTTGAGTCCGACGCGTCTGCCAATTCCACCATACCGGCGTTTTTGCCGCGTTTACTAACGCAACGCAGTAATTATAACACAAATTTTTATAAAAATCAAGTATAAACCAAAATTTGCGAAAAAATATTTTCACCCGTATTGTAATTTATGAAAAAATATTATATAATTATATCAACTACACGATTTTCAAAGGGGGAGCTATGCAAAACAGTGAAAAAATTGAATTTGACAGCGTAACTCTTTCTAATCTTAGGGAGCTTTCAAAGAGGCAGTCGACGCTTGAGGAACAGAGAATTTGCGAGATATACGAGCTTTCCCGCTCCGCCGCCGAAATTTTTTCTCAGATGGCGGGGG
>JAZTXO010000134.1:0-10420 GCA_045636445.1 Eubacteriales bacterium
ATCTTATCACTGAAGGTGTATATCATCAGCCGCAGGCTGTATTCGCTTTCGCAATGATGATATACAAAATGATATGCAATTCCTACGGAATTGATGATATACAAGGCTTACGCCTTGATTTTGTGAGTTGCAATTTTGTTCTACGAGCCATAAGGGATTGCTTAGCAGTCCCTTTTTTGTTTTATACAAAGGGAAGAAATTTTATGAAGGGCTCGAACGGTACCAGTCACATCAGCTTAACGAGTCATTGTTTGCTAAGCAAACTGACTGTGAAAGGGCTACCGTGCGGGTAATTTTCGGTATGCGCAAGCTTTAGTACTGAACAAAAGGTATTCCCACGGCTTAACGCCCAATACCGCCTTTGGCGGTATGCATGAGTCACTAATGCGAGCCCAGTTCGGGGAGCCATAGGACTTGCACGAAAGCGTGAGTCCTTTTTTCATTGGCTCCCGAACAGTTTTGGGCTCGAACATACAGTGACATCAGCTTAACGAGTCATAGTTCGCTTTGCGAACTGACTGTTAATTTGCCGCTCGGGGATGACGCCGGGAGCATACCGCCGGGCTGTTCTTGGAACTCTATGAAGAAAGAGATTTTTTTGAGAAAGTGTAAATTTTAGTGATTTTCGAGTTGTCATTTTGACCTCCAAACACAATAAGGACCTTGTCTTGTACAAGGCTCTTTTATTTGATTGGTGCTTGAATGTGACAGCAAATTTGGTTTGTTTGCTATCCAAGAGGGTTCTTTTGAAAACCTTTTGGTAGGTGTTTATAGATTTTTATAACAAATTAAACTTTGCATGCGGTTTTCAAAACACTTTATGCAGTATCATTGACATCATACCAAACTCGTGTTATAATTGTCTAAAACGATTAGGAAAGTTGTCATGCATATTTACTATGAATATTTGATAAACAGTGGGGTTAAGCTTTTTACAGTAATAAGCTTACCTGACACCAAAGGGCGATATCCTACAATTATTTACAGAAATCCTTACGTTGATCATCACGAGGCGCTGTCTGAGCACGAGATATGCTCCGAGAGAGCTACGGTATATAAAGCTTGGAACGACAAGGGATATGCCGTTGTTTTTCAGCATTGCCGCGGTAGAGGAAAGAGTAGCGGTGACTGCGTTCCGTATATCTACGAGCGCGAGGATGGATTATTTTTCCAAGAATGGATTAGAAAACAGTCTTTTTATAACGGTGAGCTATATCTTTGCGGAGGCAGCTACACATCTTCTGTGCATTTTGTAACAGCACCGTTTGCAAAGGATATTAAGGGAGCTGTCTTGGAGGTGCAGGACTGCGAACGTTACAACTGCAATTATCGAAACGGCTTTTATAAAATGGGGTTGCACGGCGGTTGGTACGTGAAAATGTACAAGAAAAAGAGCAATCTCAAAAAGAGCTACACCACAGACTCCTACCAAATGCTTCCTCTTTCCGATTTTTCAAAAACGGTATTCGGTGAAAACGCAGAGGATTTTGATGAAATACTCCGCCACCCAAATCAAAATGACGATTTTTGGAAAACGCGATACGGTGGCGGTGAAGCGCACGATGCGATCAAGCACGCTGGAATTCCGATTTTGCTTGTTACGGGATTTTATGATATATACACAGGCGGTGTTTTTGATATGTGGAAGAGGCTGGATGAGAACACAAGATCAAAATGCGCCCTTGTAGTTCATCCTTTTGACCATGGGGGCAGCGGAGAAAACCAACCTATTTGTTTTGAAAACGGAATATTATCACAGACTTATGAAAATTATATTCTTCGATGGTTTGATTCCATTTGCGGCAAGTGCGAGCCGCCTTTTGAAAGAGAAAAAATTACATACTATAAGCTGTTTGATAATACGTGGTGCTGTGATGATTTTTACGACGCCAAAGAAATGCATCGTATAAAATTAGGCGACGGCAAGATTTCTTACAAATATAACCCATACGCGCCCGCATCCTTCAAGGGCGGACTTTCTGCAAACTTCGGTGGAAGTGCTTGGCAGGATGCACCAAACTCGAGATATGATGTTATAAGCCTTTATACTCCCGAATTTGAAAAAGATACCTTCGTAAAAGGTAAGATGCGCGCTGTGCTTAAGGTCAGCTCGGATTGCGAGGATACCTGCTTCTACATCAGGTTGAGCCTTTGCAAATCTGAGGGAGATTACGGGTTGCGTGATGATATCAATCAGATTTCTAATTTTAAGGCTGACTACAAGCCAAACGAGGAATTGGAAATGGATTTTTCTTTTGATGAGCATGCGTTTGTTATCCATAAAGGAGAAAAAATTCGTATTGATATTTCGTCGTCTGCATTTCCGCACTACGTTTCGCATACAAATCAAAGAGGCCTTTTTTCGGAGCAAGCTACTGCAAGGGTTGCAAACAACACGGTTGAATTGAACGAATCGTATATCGAGCTTCCGATTTTATAAAAGGTTCGAAATTGTTGGGGTAATTCAAAAAATCCAAGTCGAAAGACTTGGATTTTTTCATTTGTGCCGCGAGGCACATCCTCATTTGCGTGTAACGCACGCAACATCATTTGACCGTCAGGTCAACATCATTGCCGCTTGCGGCACAAATGAACGAGGTTGCGCTTCGCGCAAACGTAAAATTTCATCTTTCCGACAACACTGCGTGTTGATGATATGCAATTCATCACCAATCAAAATTTTTGATATAAGTCATTGACATGTTATTGTTTTGATGTTATAATGTTTTTTGTGTAAATTAATTTGATTTTTGTGGTGATATAGTGAAAAATTTGATTTTGGTTGCTGCACCTCCCGCGTGCGGGAAAAATTACGTTTCGGAATTGATCTGCAACACGTTAGGCAACATTGCGTATTTTGATAAGGATGATCTTAGTATTTTACTTCGCCGTTCTTTTGAGCTTTGCGGAGAAAATATGGATATGGATGGGGATTTTTATTTGCAAAATTTGCGTTCTGCTGAATATGCAACACTTTTTGACCTTGCTTTTTCCGCACTGCGTTTTTCAGATCTTGTGTTGCTCAATGCTCCTTTTCTCAAAGAAATTCGCGACGTTCAATATATGCGCGGACTCAGGGAAAGAGTACGACAGCTCGGAGCAGGACTGATTTTGGTATGGGTAGTTGCATCAAGCAGTGCTTGTTATGAACGAATGAAGTCGAGAAACTCAGACAGAGATATAATGAAGCTTACACAGTGGGAGGAATATGTTCGGAAGACCGACTATAGTATCCCGCAAACACTCGAAACAAGCGGTGCCGTTGATAAGCTCTTTGTTTTTGATAACGAAAACAAAGAAACCGCTACAGATTCTTTGGAAAAACTTTTAGAAATATTAGGAGGACGAAATGCTTAATCGTGAGGAAATAATTAAAGATATAGAAAAGAATAAAATAATTGTCATAATGAGAGGATTTACCGAAGAGCAGCTTATAAATTCTGTGGATGCTATGGAAAAAGGCGGCATACATCTTGTTGAGGTTACCTTTGACCAGACGGGCGCGGTGAGTGACGAGGTTACTGCGGCAAATATTCATGCGCTCAAAGAACGGTTTGATGGCAAAGTAAGAGTCGGAGCAGGAACTGTAATGACTGAGGAGCAGGTTGAGATCGCTTACAAGGCAGGAGCTGAGTTTATTATTTCCCCTGATTGCTACGAGGGTGTTATAAGAAAAACAAGGGAACTGGGAATGGTATCTATTCCCGGTGTATTTACTCCAACCGATGCCGCTAACGCTCACCGTTACGGTGCAGATTTCGCAAAGCTTTTCCCTAATTCCGAGGTGAATATCTCTTATCTTAAGGCACTCACAGTACCGCTTTCTCACATCAAGTTTCTTGCTGTTGGCGGAGTCAATGCAGATAATATGAATGAATATTTTGCGGCAGGCGCAAAAGGAATAGGAGTTGCTACCGCGATTGCGGACAAGAAGGCAATATTCAGCGGTGATTATGAGGAAGTAACTCGCCGCGCAAAACTGTTTACAGATCAGCTTTGATCATGTAACTATATGAAAATAGACAAAGAGTTGCATTTTTGTACTACGAGCACAAAAAAGAACGAAGCATTCGCTTCGTTCTTTTTTTATCCAAGCCGCAGGCTTGGTATATCATCGCCGCACGAAGTGCGGTGTATATCATCAAGGGCGGCAGAGCCGCCCTTGTATCTCATCACGCGCCAGCGTGCATCTGCCTGCGGCTTGATGATATCCAGCCCTAAGGGCTGATGATATGCAATTCCTCACGGAATTGATGATATACACGCCTTCAGCGTGATTGAGAAGGTAGCGCAACAACAATTTTGCCCTCTAACACAAAAGTTCTCGATTTCGGGGGGCTTTTCGTGTTTTTAGGGGTAAAAACCTCTTTGACCTTTGCAACTTTTCTCCGACATTATGGATTTGAAGCTGCGACTTTATAAAAAATGCTTTTTTGTAATATACCTTGACAATATTTCCTCAAAAATGTTATAATTAAGCCACAAATTAAACATTTGAAGAAAAAAGAAGGCGGCAAAATGCTAAATATGAAAAGATGTGATATAAGAATCAGAGATCCGTTCATTCTGCACGAGAACGGAGTTTACTATATGTATGCAACCTCCGGTGAGCGAACGCTTTCTTATTACCGTAGTGAAGACCTTGAAAATTGGGAAGCGGGCAAGGTTGTGTTCGAGATCCCGGAGAATTTCTGGGCGTATAAAGACGTTTGGGCGGGAGAAGTACATAAATATAAGGGAAAATATTATCTTTTTGTTTCCTTGCTTGGAAAAAACGGATTGCGTGGCACACAGATTGCTGTCAGCGATAAGCCGGACGGAGAGTTTATACCCCTCGTCGACCGCGCGGTAACTCCTCTTGATCAAAGTTGTATTGACGGAACGCTTTTTGTGAGTGACGGAAAGCCGTTTATTCTCTATTCTCACGATTGGCCCGATAATTACATCGAAGAAAAAGAGGCGTACATTGGTGAGATTTGGTGTTCCGAGCTTACAGAGGACTTGACCGCAATGAAAGGAGAGGCTATACGCTTGTTTGCATCGGATGAAGTACCTATTTCGAAGGCGACACCCGACAATACCGTATGGGAGGGTAGGCAGACAAAGCGATACGGCTCGGATGCTCCATTCGTTCAAAAGCTGTCCGACGGCACACTATATTTGACTTGGTCGCCATATCTCGATGATCATTACGTAGTGCTTGGCGCTATATCGAAAAGCGGAAATATTTTCGGTCCTTGGGAACATTTTGACAAGCCCTTGTTTGAAGACGACGGCGGTCACGCAATGTTTTTCGATGATGCAAGGGGAAGAAAAATTATGTGCATTCATGCGCCGGAACGCCATATGTTGGAACGCGCGCATTTATATCATATGTCCGAAGATGGAAATGTTCTGAGGATTATTACCGAAATTCCCATCTAAAAAGAGAAAAATCAAGGAAAGAAAAACATGGTTTTAAACAAAGAACAAATGAAGGCTGTGGGTTGCCTTGTCGGAGGCGCTGTTGGCGATGCTCTGGGATATGCCGTTGAGTTTTTCGAAGATTCTGCAATATTTAAAAAGTATGGCGAGCGAGGTATTACCGATTACCATTTGACCGAGGGGAAGGCTCTGATTTCGGACGATACGCAAATGACTTTGTTTACTGCCGAGGGGCTTCTTTTATCTCGGAGCATTGAATCCGCTATTGAATCTATTTATTCTGCTTATTTAAATTGGTACAAGACGCAAACCTTGAAAACGCCCATCGAAAATCACGGTTTGTTAAGCAATCCTCTCATGTACGAGACTCGTGCTCCGGGAAACACCTGCCTTGTGGCATTGGAAAGTCGGGTTTGCGGAACGATCGAAGATCCCATAAACAAGAGCAAGGGATGCGGCGGTATTATGCGTGTTGCTCCTATTGCTGTGTATTGTTATAACAGAAAAATTCCGTGTGCAAAAGCGGACATATTGGCGGCAAAAGCTTCGGCAATTACACACGGACACGAGCTTGGATACATTCCGTCCTCTTTCTTTGTACACATTTTATATCGAATTTTAGAGGGAAATACTCTTTTATATGCGGTTGAAGACGCTATAAAGGTCGTGCCGACTCTGTTTTTGGGAAGTGTGCATATATCGGAAGCCGTTGAGCTTTTGAAAAAAGCAATCGAGATGTCAATGCAGGATGTTGATGATCTGGATGCGATACGAGAGCTGGGCGAAGGCTGGGTTGCCGAGGAAACTTTGGCTATTGCGGTCTATTGCTGCTTGAAGCATCAGAGCAACTTTGAGGATGTGGTGGTATCTGCCGTCAATCACAGCGGAGACAGCGATTCGACCGGTGCAGTTGCCGGTAATATAATCGGAGCATACTTGGGTGCGAAAAACATTCCGCAAAAATTTTTAAACAACTTGGAGCTTATTGAAACGATAGTGGATTTTTCAATGGGGTTATGTGCCGTCTGATCTTGGTTAAAGGTGTTTTTTTAAGCTCTTTATTTTGAAAAAACACACCAAACATCTTTACAAATCGCTTGGTAAGTGATATAATAAAAGCGTGAAATTTAAATCATCAAGGAGCAAAAATCATGAAATTAATTATCAAAGACAATTACGAGAAAATGAGTGATTGGGCAGCTGCACATATTGCTAACGCTATAAACAATCACAAGGAAAACCGTCCTTTCGTGCTTGGATTGCCTACCGGATCTTCTCCTCTCGGAGTTTACAAGAGACTTGCTGAAATGAACAAGGCAGGTAAGGTTAGCTTCAAAAACGTAGTTACCTTCAATATGGATGAATACGTTGGTCTGCCCAGAGAGCACGACCAGAGCTACTGGTACTTCATGCACGACAATTTCTTTAACCACATAGATATTCCTGCTGAAAACGTAAACATTCTCAACGGTATGGCAGAGGACTTGGAAGCAGAGTGCCAGAGATATGAAGACAAAATCGCATCTTACGGCGGAATTGATCTCTTCCTTGGCGGTAGCGGTGTTGACGGACATATCGCTTTCAACGAGCCTTTCACTTCTTTGACCTCCAGAACCGGTGTTCGCGCGCTTACAGAGGATACTCTCATAGCTAACTCCCGTTTCTTCGATAACGATCCTAACAAAGTTCCCAAAACCGCACTTTCTGTTGGTGTTGGAACAGTTTGCGATTCTAAGCAGGTACTTCTTCTTATTAGCGGTCACAACAAGGCACGCGCACTTCGTCACTGCGTTGAAGGCGGCGTTGACCACGCTTGGACAATAAGCGCGCTTCAGCTTCACAAGGACGGCATTATCGCTTGTGACGAGGCTGCTTGCGGTGAGCTTAAGGTAGATACATACAAGTACTTCAAGGAAATTTACAAGAACGAGATTTAATAAATCAAAAGGAGCTAAATAAAATTAGCTCCTTTTTTCATGCAAGAAAAACCATAAGCAACTATCGGCTGCGGTCTGCAGACTTGTTGTCACGGATAATAGCGAAATAATAGAAAAATATGCAAAGAATTATTTACATATTTATACTGCGAAACAAACAGCAACAAGGAGGTAAAACCCTTGAAAGAACAGAATAAGCTTGAATGAATTTTTCAAATCAAGCTCTGGGAGGATTTTACTGCTGCAAAAGGATTTATCGGTTGGTTTTGTATGCTGTATGAGGGTTAATTTTGGCGAAAATCCCTTATTTTACCGAAATGTATTTGGCAAAATTCAAGAAATAGAAAGACACAGAATTTTGCTTGAAACAAGAATGCATGTGCGTAAAATGTACACAATTATTAACAATTATGGCTTTTTTGCGACTTTTTGCGGCTGTTAGAGGTTGTTTCTTACGAAAAAAGTTTGAGAGTTTAAAGGTGAGGAGCGTCTTGGTTTCGCACACTTTTTGCTATGCGGAATGGAAATGACTCATTTTGTTGTTATATCCTCTTTTTTGAAGGTTTCCCCCTTGTTTTTCTTCAATCCGACAAATCTCTGGTTTGTACGAGAAGCGTCGACAGCAAAATCTTCGCACTTAAGTCGAAAATCTACATTATTCATTTTCCAATTAATAAAATTTAAGAATTATTTTTCAGTTTTTTTAATTTATATATTGACAAACAACTCTTGCTATGCTATTATATATGTGCTAATTTCATCTTTCTAATTTTTTATTATTACTTAAAATACATTTATTTTAAGGTTTTAGATAGATAAAAAAATAAAATAGTTACTTCAGAAAGGACTAAAACAATGAAAAACAGAATCACAGGATTCGGTCGCAAGTTCACTTCGTTTGCGGTATTGCTTTGCTTGCTCTTCAGCATCATGGCTCCTACCGTTATGGCGCTTGAAAATGCGATCCCCACAGACATTGAAACTGTAGATGTAGAACCCGGTTCAAAGGGTCCTCTTAACTACGTTTCAATCGGCGACTCTATGGCTAACGGTTATGGCTTTGAGGGCTATTTGCAGGATGAAGCTGACCTTTCCATTTACGACCCTACCGCAAAGGATACCGCGGGAGCAATGGGCGACGATTACGGATTGGGTATGTACGGTGCGGGAGCATATCCCCTCCAGTTCGAGGCTTATCTTGAAAGCTTGGGCTACACCGTAAACCACAAAAAGCTTGCTACCTCCGCAATGCTTCCCGATGACTTCTACTATCTCCTTGGCGGAATGGATGCAGAAGTTGATGACGGTTGGGCAGGTTATCGCAATTACATAGGCTCTAAAACCAGCGCTGACGATTTCGACGAAACTGTCGCAAACTTCAGAAATCACGTTCAGGAAGCTGTAAAGTATGCTGACGTAATTACTTTCGGTCTCGGTAATGCAGCTTTCGGAGCATTCCTTCTTCAGCACGTTACCGATGCCCTTGGCGTTTTCGGAGCTTCATTTGACGACTATCAGCTTAACCTTGAGCTTGCTCTTCAGCAGCTTAACGCAGAGGAACGCGCTAACGTTGCAGAGCTTGTAGATGCATACATTGCTAAGATGGATCTCTCAATGGCTTATGAGATGTTTGACGAGGCAACCTTTGCTAACGTGCTTAACCTTCTTGAGTACACCGTTGGTAGCTTCATCGTATACTACAGACTTTGCGTTGAGAAGATTCTTGAAATGAATCCCGATGTTGAGATCATCTTCGTTGGTCTTCTTAACACTACATACGGCATGGAAATTGCAGTGGATGAAAATCCTGCGAACAATTTCCCTGTTGGCGATATGATGGATAGCTTCTTCGGAATGCTTAACGAGTATGTGAAGACCATTCCTTCGCTTGTTGAGGCTAACGTTAACTATCCCGCAGCTTCCTTCAAGTTCGTAGAGCAGCCCGATCCTAAGTTCATTTGCCAGGTGTTTGACGATCTTGCAAATGTTAACTGGGGCAATATAGATTGCGGCAATCCCGATTGCGATTGCGTAGTTGTCACCGAAGATGGCAAGATATTTACTGCTTGTGAAAACGGACGTCTTTCCGGTACAACCGTTCGCGACAGAAACATTGATGCTTACAACAGCGCTCTTCGTCCTATGATGTCCGGTGCATTTGCAGCAGGAATTAATAGCGGAGTAAACGCACAACTTCCCGAAGGAGCACCCGCGGTAAACATTCCTCTTGAGCTTCCTGAAATCACGATTGCTGACGTTCAGGCTTACACCGGAGCTGGTTTCGATTCCGTTATTGCTTTGTTCCAAGGAACCGTTGATCCTTATAGCCACAGCTTTACTGCTGCGGATTTGAAGGCTATGTCCGTAGCTGCTTACCTCGGTATCGAAGACGCTACCGTGATCAGCGTAGGAAACGATATTCTTACCGCCAACGGACTTCTTACTATTGCAGGCGACCTTTCCAAGGTGTTTGCTGGAGTAGACATTGACGTTACATCTGCATCCGGTCTTCGTGGAACTCTTGGTGGTTATCTTGTCAATGGTAATTATGCAATAGGCGAAGATGGAGAACCTACCGGATATGATGCGGCTACCGTTCAGGGCATGTGCAAGGTTTACGCGCTCTTCAAGGTTGGTAACGGTATGTCCGTTCACCCCACTCCCGCAGGACACGACGAGATCATTAAGACTATAATCAAGGCTTACGAGGGCGAGGCTATGGGATTTGTTCCCGGCGCAGCTAACGCTCTTGAGACCGTTTGCAGCATTTACGCTGCTCTTAGAGCAGATAACCTTATCAATGCAAATCAGGCAATCGCTATTTCGGAATTCGTTTTCGAACTTATCAGCGACGGCGAGCTTGATAACAAGGAAATCGTTGCTATAATCAAGTACGTTTACTATACTCTCTTCTTCACCGAGAAGGAAGAGACTGTTGAATTCTCTCTTTGCGCTTCTATCGAAGACTATGAGTTCCCCTCTCTTGAGGAGCTTCAGTCAATCGGCGCAGGCGAAAAGGTTGCAATCCTCAGCACTGTAATTGAGGAGCTTAAAGAGGG
>JAZTXO010000135.1:0-8522 GCA_045636445.1 Eubacteriales bacterium
TTCCAGAGTTATTACCATCGGTTCTTCCGCAAAATCAAATACCGCGCCGTGTTCAGCTACATTTTGCTCGGATTCCGAAGAGCTGTCAATTTTTGACGCAATAGCTCCTACAGTATTCTTAAGAGAAATATCGGCATCCGAAACATCTTCTCCGTTTACAAGCATCAGCTTAATAAGGCCACGCTCAACGAGAGAGGGGATTGTTTCATAGGGACGGCGATAATCAATATCCGGCATTTCACCTGCTTTTAGAGCAAGTTTATTCATAAGAGCAACTATCAGTTCAAGAGCATATTTCAAAGCTCTGTCACTATGCACCTTAACAAGCGTAGGCACTTTATGCTCTTTGTACTTATACTTATAAGCGGAATATGTATAATGGTACTTATAGTTGTAATATCTTTCGGGGTCAAGAGCAAGATAGAGAAGAACCATATTGTCCGTCACGTTTATCTTAGCGCAAACCTGATTATCAGAAGAGAAGCTTTCGCAGGTCCAATCAAGAGACGATTTTACGCCATAAGACATAAGCACGTTCTTGAGAACGGAGTAGTAATCCTGAATTTTCTCTTCGGACTGAATAAATCTCGAAAGGAAAGAGGTCTTGTACTTAACGGTTGTATATTTACCGTTAACGAACATTTTCGCCTCGCCCTCTTCGTTTTCAAAAATATCGTCGGCATCGAGATCTTCCATGGATATTTCACCACCGCCAAGGAAGACAAGTTCTTCTTCACGCACCGGAGCAACTGTTGTTTCAAGCTCCGTAACTTCTTCCGTATCCGAAAGGTCATCAAGAACCTCGTTAAGCGAACGTGAAAGCTCTGCGGGAGCATTTTCGGATTTAGGAACGAGTCTTACAATAATATCATCGGTTGTAATTCCCGCATTTTTGGAAACGGGTATATCGGTTTCGGCAATAGGAGCTTCGAAAACAGTCTCCTCCTCTACCCTTTCTGTCTGTTCGGGAACTCCGGCAAGCTTAACAGTAATATCTTCACCGGTAACACTAGCACCCCTAACACCGTTTTCTTCGGAATAAAGACCGGTATTTCTCGGGAATATGCTCATGTGTCTGAAGTTCATACGAGGAATAACGTTGCCCTCTTCAACAACGGCATCTGCATCGGTAACAGCGGGAACGATTCTCGCTCTTCTTGCAACAGGCATACCGGGTTCGGTTCCGGTAACAAGACCGGGAACTTTACCGCGACGTCGGAAGGCTTTAACTTTAACCGGCTGCTCATCAGCACCCTGTTGAGCCGACCTATTGGTTGCAGAAGCTGCAGACACAGCACTTTTAGGTGCTACGCTTACAGTTGATACAGCGGCTGCTTTGGGAGCAGGCTCATCAAGATCACGCATTACTATCTCAACCTCGGAATCAAGAGTATAAACCATAGGTTGAGCCTCGGGAGAATAGGGAGAAATCGGCTGTGCCGGGTGATATGCGGTTGCCCCGGTGGGCACAGCAGAATAAGGCTGCTCGGCAGGTCTTTGCGGATAATCGGAATTATTTGCTGTCGGGCCATAAAGAGAAACCGGCTCAAGCTCCTGCTTTTTGTTAGCAGCTTCGGGATCATATCCGGGAACGTCACGCTCCGGCGTCGGCCCGTGAGGCAAATCATCTCTTGGAATAGAGTCAATAGGAGTAGAGATACCCGTTCCCTTATTTGATGCGGATTTTGAATAATCGTCATCAAGCACAACATCGCGGGGTTTATCCTTGAAATCCGGCTCATCCTTCCACTTTGACTCCTCAAGCTCATCATACAAGACAATCGTATCGTCCGACTTGATTTTCGAAAGGCGATTGACACGTCTTTTTGACTCACCCAGGTGACGAAGGAGAAATACAAGCGCTAAAATAAGCAATATAAACAGACCGAAAATCAAAGCTACCGTTGCGACAACGGGTGCGGGGTCAATATCAAAGGTAATTGGAGAGTCGGAAGTTTCTGTAGCAAAGGCACATACAGACGTTGAAACAAACAAAACGAACGAAAGCGCTACAAGCAAAAGTGCTTTTACGCCGAAATTTTGTCTTTTCATATTTACCTCCTAACCGCAAAATAGCTAAAAATTTATAAACATTTCGCATACACGATGATTATACTTTTAAATTATAACATTTTATTTTAGTAAAATCAACACTTTTTGTGATTTTTTAGATAAAATTTAAAATAAAAAGGGCGGTGATGTAAAAAAACCGCCCAAATATTCAGTTTTTTCGGTAAACTTCCTCGTTAATGTAGATGGTCTGACAGCCGTTTTCAGAGCCTTGAGCAAAAGAATGGGTTGTTGTTTCATCTCTCTCGATCCATACGAAGGTAATCGTCCTTGATCCAAGCTTTCCGTTTATTGAGTATGTAAAGCTTTCATTTACTATGTCGCCATTTGAATCGCTGTATGCAAGGCTTCCCGTTCCATCGGTCGCAAACACGTAAACCGCACTGCCTGCATTATTTATAGAAAGAGAGTAGCTGCCTTCAATATAGGTTGGCTTTGTCGGCTCGTTTGGCTCGCTTGGAGCACTTACAAGCTGCATAAGAAGCACTCCGACAACACAGAAAAGAAGAGCTGCACATAACGCAATTGCTATTAAAATTTTTCTATTTTTTAACACCTTTTATACCTCAAAATAAATATTTTTTCTTTAAAAAATGCGGATAAAGAATCGGTTTCAACGTTGCTTTTCAAACGATTCAATTCTCGATTTTTGCATTCTGCCCGATTTTTTTATGGACTATTGTTAAAACCAAAAATGCGAGTTTTTAAGACTTTGATCTGTACGAGTCAACCTTGTCAGCAAGTTTTTTTGCAATCTTTGACATAAAAGATATTGCTTGAACAAGAGCTTCATCTGGAATTTTATGTGTGAAATAGGTTGTTTCAAGAGTCAAATCTCCCTTATAATCAATTTCACCCAACGCCCTGCAAAGAGACTCAAAATCAATACAGCCCTGGTACGGGACCGTATGCATATCGCTTCCGAAATCAACGTCATGCACGTGGAGTGCGCCAAGACGGTCGCGTCCCAGCCTACGGATAACATCTGCGGGGTCTCTGCCGCAAAGAACGGTATGTCCAACGTCAAGACAGAGAGTAAATGCTTCCGGATCGGAAAGCGTGTCGTAATATCTTATATGCTCCTCGGCAGATGAGCATATACAGTCTATTATCTTCCCTGTTGCGGGATCGTTTGTCCACATATTTTCTATGGCTATACGGACACCGTAGTTTTTTGCTATCGGAGCAAGGGCGCGATAGGTTTTCATATTAAGCTCGAAAAGCTCTTCCACAACTCCGTGATACTTGAAATAGGTTACGGGATGCACAACAACGTCCTTTATTCCAAGCATTGCCGAGGCTTCAAAAACCATAGGCATAAGAGGAAGCTTTTCTTCCGTATATATTTTCGGGCCTCCGCCAAAGGGAGCATGCGCCTGATTAAAGCTGACGCCTCGTGAATCGGCAAGTGCTTTAACTTCCTTTATCATATCTCGGAAGCTGCCGTCGGCAAGATTTTTGTTCATTCCCTCGAACATCATATCAAGAGTTTCAAAACCGCCGTCCATATAAAGCTCGATACCGCGAGTAAAGCCGATACTCTCTCTGTAAGGAATCGTTCCTACACTTGTTGAATATTTCATAATTGCGCCCCCCAATGTTTTCTTCCTTAAATAATTATACCACCCACCGTTCTTTTTGTCAATATTTTTAAAAATGCATTGATTTTTAAAAAAATCGTGATATACTTAATGTGGTAAAAATCAAGGAGGAGTCGTATGGATAAGCTAAAGAAGTTCGCAAAGGAGAACGTTGTAGTTCTTATAGCGTGTGCGGCGGCACTTATAACGTCGTTTATTATTCCACCGGACAAAGAATATCTCGGATATTTTGATTTCAAAACTTTAACCTGTCTTTTTTGCGTTTTATGCGTTATATGCGCACTTCGCAACATAAGATTCTTTTATACTTTAGCAAAAGCAATAGTAAGGAAGTTCAAAACGGCAAAATCGGCTATTTTAGCCCTTGTTTACATAACATTTATCGGTTCAATGCTGATTGCCAACGATATGGCTCTGTTAACCTTTCTCCCTCTCGGATATTTTACGCTTCACACCACGGGAAAGGAAAAATATCTGGCTTTCACCTTTATTATGCAGAACATTGCCGCAAATCTTGGCGGAATGCTTACCCCTTTTGGAAATCCGCAAAACCTATATCTGTACTCAAAATTCAACATTCCCGACTTAGAATTTGTTTCGATAATGTTTTTGCCGTTTGCTATCTCGATTGCCCTAATAACCCTTTGCTGTCTTATCTTTGTAAAATCCGAGCCTCTTGTTATAGAGGAAAAGGCGGCATCTTTGCCACCCTTTAGGACGACGATATATCTTTTGCTCTTCGCTTTCTCTATCCTTATAGTTTTTAAATTTATTCCCTACTGGATCGGGCTTATAATTATTCCCCTGGCAATCCTGCTTCTTGACAGACTCGCACTTTTGCAGGTAGATTACGGACTGCTTTTAACCTTTGTGTTCTTCTTTATATTCGCAGGTAATATGGCAAGAATCGAAGCGGTGAGAGACTTCTTTTCCTTCCTTTTAAATAAAAACACTCTCGTATTCTCCGCCCTTTCCTGCCAGGTTATAAGCAACGTTCCCTCGGCAATTCTCCTTTCTCAATTTACGGAAAATTACAGAGAGCTTTTGCTCGGTGTTAATATCGGCGGTGCGGGAACGCTTATCGCCTCTCTTGCAAGTCTTATTACCTTCAAGGAATACACAAAGCAAGACCCGAAGCATACGCTTGGTTACATTTTGAAGTTTACCGCATACAACTTTGCTTTCTTGATTATTTTGGTAGCAATTTGCTCTTTTATTTAAAAAACACCATCAAAAAATCAAAGATTTTTAGCAAAGAAGTCAAATAATTTAAGGACAAAACGGTTATTTCGGTATATAATGTACGTGTAAAATGAAATTTTGGAGGAACAAAATGAAATATACTAACAAAGGTGTTGAAGATCTTAAAATAGCTTATATCGGCGGCGGCTCTCGCGGTTGGGCGTGGGGACTTATGAGCGATCTTGCTTCTGCTGACGACATCAGCGGTCAGGTTGCACTCTACGATATTGATTTTGAGGCAGCGCAGCATAACGAAATTATCGGTAACAAATTTAATAATGCAGAGGGAGCAAAATCTCACTGGGATTACAAGGCAGTTCCTACCATTGGTGAGGCTCTTACCGGTGCAGACTTCGTAGTTATCTCTATTCTCCCTGCAACATTCGATGAAATGCACAGCGACGTACATACTCCCGAAAAGTACGGCATTTACCAGGCTGTTGGCGACACCTCCGGCCCCGGCGGTATTGTAAGAGCACTTCGTTGCCTTCCTATGATTGAGGATATTGCTAACGCTATTAAGGAATATTGCCCCAAGGCTTGGGTTATTAACTACACTAACCCTATGACCGTTATTACCGGTATGCTCTACAAGACCTTCCCCGAGATCAAGGCATTCGGTTGCTGTCACGAGGTGTTCGGTACACAGAAGCTTCTTGCTACTATGCTTGAAGAGGAGTACGGCATCCCCGGTGCAAACCGCGAGGACATCAAAGTCAACGTTATCGGTGTTAACCACTTCACCTGGCTTACCGATGCAAAGTACAGAAACATCGACCTCTTCCCTCTTTACAAGGAGTTCTGTGATAAATTCGCAGAGTCCGGATACAGCAAGGGACACGACGACAACTGGCTTAACAGCGTTTTCGGCTGCACACACAAGGTTAAGTTTGACCTCTTCAGAAGATACGGCTATATTGCGGCTGCAGGCGACAGACATCTTGCAGAGTTCTGCGAGGGTAAGTGGTATCTTAAAGATCCCGAAACTGTTAAGAGATGGGGCTTCGACCTTACAAGTGTTAATTGGAGAAAAGAAAACCTTGTTGAAAGACTTCAGAAGAGTGAAGATCTTCGCACAGGAAAGCTTCCCGTTGAGCTTGAGGAAACCGGTGAGGACGGAGTTAAGCAGATAAGAGCTCTTCTCGGTCTTGAAGACCTTGTAACCAACGTAAACGTTCCCAACAAGGGACAGATTCCCAATCTTCCCCTTGGCGCTATCGTAGAGACCAACGCAGTATTTAGAGACGATTGTCTTGTACCCGTTGAGGCAGGCGAGCTTCCCGTAGAGCTTTACGGTCTTATTTCCAGAATCGTTGCTGCTCAGCAGATGGTTATCGAGGCTGTGGCAAACCGCGATCTTGAACTTGCATTCAAGGCATTCGTTAACGATCCCCTCGTTACTATCGACCACGAAAGCGCTAGAGCGCTCTTTGATGAGATGGTTGAGAATACCAAGGCTTATCTTGGAGATTATTTTAAATAATAAAAGTTTAACCTCCGCGGAAAAATCCGCGGAGGTTTTTTTGCAAGGGTATGGCGCTTTTTGAAAGAGGATTACGAAAAGAACGCTTTTTGAAAAAGGATTACGAAAAGAACGCTTTTTGAAAAAAGCTTGGCAAAAACTTTAATGAGGGGGCTTAAGATTAATTTTATTAAATCATTTTTGGACAAATCAATCGTTTTACAATTAGTACAAATGTTATGCAAGGTTACAAACTAATTGTTTTTCAATTATACTAATTATACAATCTTTATATTTGAGGTGTTGTATGATTGAAAAAAGTATGGGAAAACGAATACAGCAATACAGAAAACAAAAAGGAATAACACAAGAAAAGCTTGGTGAAATGCTTGGACTTTCAACAAACCATATTTCAGCACTCGAATGTGGTAAGTATGGTATCAAACCGGAGCTTCTTGTTAATATCATAAACATTCTCGGCTGTACTGCAGATGACATCTTTTGCGATGTTATTGATACGGGATATAAAATCAGAGCATCCCGAATAGCCGATGAGCTTGATAATCTACCTGTCGAAAGTAGAGAAAGAGTTCTGGATGTTTTGGAAACTCTGATAAAAACTTACCAATAATTTTGCCATTACCATCCTATGCCTTCTATTATGAAGGCATTTTTTATTTTTTCATAATATGACAACTTTCGACATAAGTTTTATAGTATACTAATTGTAAAACAATTATATCAAATGTAAAACAGAGGTGAAAAAATGAATAAGAAAGTAGATTCACTAGGTAGGATAGTTATTCCAATCGGCTTACGAAAAAAATATAATCTTAACGAGGGGACTGCTGTTTCTTTTAGAGAAGAATGTGGCACGATATATATCTCCCCTATCCAAAATTTATGCAAGCTTTGTCAAAAAAAGCTTGATTCCGAAAAAGCCATACCTGTTTGTAATGAATGTATTCAAATGTTAAAAGAGCAAACATAAAAATAAGGATGTAAAAAAGAAAAGCAAAGAACGCTTTTTGAAAAAAGCTTGGCAAAAACTTTAATGAAGAGGAGTTTTATAGCATTCTCCTAAAGCAAATACAATCTTATAAGGTACATTATATCATATTTCAGGAACAATATTAAGTTATTTTGCACGTTTTGTTCCCAAAATGCATAAAAATAGGAACAAACCGAAAGAAGCGGTTTGTTCCTAAAAAAATATTCGGATTAGAAATTAGCGGGATAGGTGCCGTTGGCGATGAGGTTACGGAAGGCTTCAACAACGGTTTCCTTATCCTCTTTATAGGTTACGCCGAACCACTTATCCTCGTTCTCGATAACCTTAACGTCTGCCTTACCCTCGTCAATAAGGTTAGCTACAAGAGTGGGAAGAAGGTACTCGCACTTCATAGGATTCTTCTCAACGTTTTCGTCAAGGAAGGCAGCAAGGCGAGCGCAGCACTCGTCGATATAAGAGGGAGTGAAGCCCCAAAGGTTCATAGAAACGAGAGTATCGGGATCAAGGTCAAACTTCTCGTCACCCTCAAGGAAGTAGATCTTTCCATTCTCTGTACCGATCTTTGTACGCTCTACAACAGAGGTGAGCATATTGGTGTCGGCATCGTATGTACAAACGCCTCTGGAAACGGTTCCCTGCTCGGTTACGGTATTCTTAATGCGGTAGCCAACCATTGCGTAATGGCACTTGCCCTCGTCGTTTGTGTTCTTCAAGAACTGATAGATCTTCTCGAAAGCGTGTGCGCCGTAGTAGTCGTCAGCATTTATAACAGCAAAAGGACCTTCAACAATGCCCTTACAGCAAGCGATAGCGTGAGCGGTACCCCAGGGCTTAACTCTGCCTTCGGGAATTTCGTAACCCTCGGGAAGCTTATAAAGCTCCTGATAAACGTACTTAACGTTAACGATCTTTCCTGCAAGGTGAGCGTCCATAACCTCACGGAAGTCCTTTTCAATTTCCTTCTTAATAATAAAGGTAATGTCACGGAAGCCTGCCTTTATAGCATCATAGATAGAATAATCTATAATGATGTGGCCGTAGTCGTCGATCTTATCAATCTGCTTAAGTCCCCCGTAGCGGCTGCCCATACCTGCCGCAAGTATCACGAGCTCGGGATTTTTCATATTAGTACTCC
>JAZTXO010000136.1:0-30639 GCA_045636445.1 Eubacteriales bacterium
TCAAGATACCAACCCTTGAAGCTGTATCCCACTCTTGTAGGAGCTGAAAGAGTAATATCGCTTGAATCTACCGTATAGCTTGTGGGGTTAGAGGAACTGTTCGTGCCGCCGTTAAGGTTATAGGTTATGGAGTAGGCGGTAAGCGTCCATTTTGCGTAAAGAGTTAAATTCACTGGATTACTTCCGAAAATTGAAGTAACTCTTGCATTAAAGCCTGCATCTGTGTACCAACCGCCAAAGCTATATCCAGAGCGAGTGGGATTAGCAAGTGTTATGCTGCCGGAATGCACATCATAGCTTGCGGGATTCTGTGAACTGTTAGTTCCGCCGTTAAGAACGTAGGTTATAGTGTAGCTGTTAATCTCCCACTTTGCGTAAAGGGTAACGTTTTGCAGCCGGGTTGTGTCAATCGCCGTAACCTTTGTTGTAGCTCCCGGGTCGGAATACCAACCTTTAAAGGTATATCCTGCACGGGTGGGGTCGGATAGGGTAAGGCTGCCGGACTCCACTGTGTAGTTCTTCGGATTCAGGTAACTGTTCGTTCCGCCGTTAAGGTTATAGGTTACGGTGTAAGTGATAGGCGCCCATTTAGCGTAAAGGGTAACGTTTCTCGGATTTGAGAGAAGCATACTTGGGAAGATAGACTGGGTGAGCGCAGAATCAAGATACCAGCCTGCAAAGTCGTATCCTGCCTTTGAGGGGGAGATGCTCGCAAGCTCCATAGGACTGGTTTCTATAGTATAGCTCGTAAGAGCTTCGGCGTTGTTTGTACCACCGTTAAGCACGTAGAGTATAGAATAGGTAACAAGCTCCCATTTTGCATAAAGGGTAAAGTTCTTGGGATTTGAGGTATCTATTGAAGTAATTCTCGTATTAAATTCTGCGTCGGTGTACCAACCCTTAAAGCTGCATCCGCTACGGGTGGGGTCAGCTAGGGTGATGACGCCGGAATTAGCTTCAAATCCGGAGGGGTTTTCGGCGTTGTTTGTACCGCCGTTAAGGTTGTAGCTTATAACGAAGTCCTTCTGCTCCCATTTAGCGTAAAGAGTTATACTCTTCGGACTTGTTGTATCAAGAGAAGTAACCTTTGTACTAAAGCCCGCGTCGGAATACCAGCCAACAAAGCCGTAGCCCGCTCTCGTAGGATCGGCAAGTGTTACGTTGGTCGACTCTACAGAGTAGCTCTTTGGGTTTTCGGCATTGTTTGTACCGCCGTTAAGCACATAGGTTATAGTATAAGAGGTAGGCTCCCATTTAGCATAGAGAGTTACGTGCTTCGGAATTATGTTATAAATCGTTGTTACCTTTGAGCTAAAGCCTGCGTCGGAGTACCAGCCCTTAAAGGTGTATCCCTCGCGGGTAGGGTCGGCAAGAGTTATCCTGCCCGTATCCTCGGTATAGCTTTCGGGGTTCAGGGGATTGTTAGTTCCACCGTTAAGATAATAGGTTATGGTGTAAAGTTCAGCATCGGGAATAACCGTTTCCCACTTTGCGTAAAGGGTAACGTTTTGCAGTTTGCTTGTATCGATGCTTGTAACTCTGTTGCGGAATCCTGCGTCGGAATACCAGCCGCCAAACTCGTAGTTTTCCTTTGTGGGATTGAAGAGGGGGATTTTTTCCGCACCTGCGGTAAAGGAGGTAGGATTGTAGCTGCTGTTAGTTCCGCCGTTGAGATAATAGGTTACCGTGTAGGTCGTCTTGACGATAGCTTCCCACTTCGCGTAAAGGACAACGTGCTTCTTTTCGCTTGTATAGATCGCCGTAACCTTTGTGGTAAAGTCGGGGTCGGAATACCAGCCGAGGAAGTTGTAACCCGCTCTTGTAGGAGCACCGAGTGAGATATTGCTATCATTGCTCGTATAGCCCGTGGGGTTGTACTGATGATTTGTACCGCCGTTAAGGTAGTAGGTTATCAGATAGTACTCACTCGCCTTTTCCCAGGCGGCGTAAAGGTGAAGATCTCTCTTTAGGTCGGTGTCAATAGAGGTTACCTTATCTTTAAGCTCACGGTCGGAATACCAACCGGCAAAGACGTAGCCGCTTCTTTCCGGCTCATAAAGAGGGATATGTCCCGATCCCACATCAAAGCTTTGGGGATTTGATTTGTGGTTAACGCCGCCGTTAAGATAGTAGGTAATATTATACGTAGCTTGTGCAGGAATATTATCACCTTTGTTTTGGTTAGGGATAAGTAAGAAAGCAATTACAATACCGACGATAGCAAGTAAAGACACAAGGAGCAAAATTCTTGCCTTATGGCTCTTTTTATCTTCAATTAATATATTATCTATATCTTTTTCGCTTATACCTTTGGTGTTAGTGCTTTTAGCTTCGTTTCTTTCCTTTTTGACCTCGTAAACGGGAACGACAGGGGGAGGCAGCTCCTTGGCTTTTTTTGTAAGGCTCGCAAGTGCTTTATCAAGGTCACCGTAAAAGCTTCGTTTTGTAGCGTCGAAGCACTGGCGAGAGGAGAGGGAGCTTGGCAAAAGGTCGGGTGAAAAACCGTCGCAGGCAACGAGAAGCGAGTTTGGTAGCTTTTCTCCGGCTTGTATTCTTTTTATATACCTTGTCCACTCGTTTTTTAGCCAGGTTGAGGTTATGTATTCGGGCTTTGAGCCGTAGACAAGCATAACCTTGGCGGTGGAGAGGGCGTTAAAGATGTAAGGCTCGTACTTTTCGCCGACCTTATTTCGAAGCGACTCTCGGCTGTAAAATACTCGGTATCCCTGCTCGATAAGGTGTATGTAAATATCCTGAACGGCAATGCTGTCGGGTGTGCGGTCGACGCCGTTTGGAATATCGGAGTCTTTGTAGCAAAGGAAGATGTCGTAGGGCTCTTCCTTACTTGCCTTTTCTACCCACTCCTTGCGTACTCGCTCGATATAGTCAACCTGGGACTTATAATAAGCTCTGTCCGCTTCGGGAAAAAGACGCATTGCCTTCTCGTAATCCGGATCGCCAAAAACGCTCTTTATAGAGGTTGCATAGCAGGTGGGAATTTTTCTGCCGTCAAAGTCCTCTTCGTATTTTATGCCGTAGCGTGCAAGAAGCCGTCCCCAATATCCTTCCGGATTTTTGGGGAATTTCTCGATTATATCGCTATATTCGATCTCGGCTTCGTTAAAGTTGCAAAGACGGAGCTTTTGAGCAGCATTATAGAGAAGAGTTACCTCTTCGTTAGATAACTCCTCTACTTTATATGCACCGCACGCCGGGCATTTCCAACGCCCGCCGATGTATTCATAATTAGCTCCGCATATGTTACAGATGTTTTGATTAGACATTTTTTCTCCAAATGAAAAAATCAGTTATTTTTGTTCTTAAGAGCTTCCTTATATGCTAAAGCATCGTCGCTTGCCTTAATGCTGTCGGTCTGCATAGCGGCGATCTTCGCGTCGGATACCTTGGTTTTTTCATTTGTTGTCTTAATATCCTTGTACATACGCTCGATTATATGAACTGCCTTTTCGGGCTTGGTAATAACCTTCTTGAGCTTACCCATATTGAGAAGGATCTTTACCTTTCTTATCTGCTCGCCAACAAAGTCGCTGGCATCGAGAATCTCGGAGGCGTTAAGATATATAGTGTCAAGCATATTGTAGCAGGTAAGGTAGTTGGATCTTCTGACGTTGAGGGAATCGAGCTTTGTTTTCTCGGCGGTAATGTTCTTGTAAAGCTCGGAAATCTTTCTCTCGTTTTCTTCCTTTGCAAGAGATGCTTCAAACTCGGCAATGTCCTTCTCGATAGCGTCGATTTCCTTGCCGACTCTTCTTGAGCTGTCGCCGAAGTTTTCTTTCATTTCCTTAAGCTCTTCGAGACGGGCTGCAAGCTTACGGCGGGTGTACTTCATCTTAACCTGAACGGTCTCCTCCTCGGAGGGAGCAACGGTGTCGCCGTTAAGTACGTCGCGCCAGAGATTTACGTAGAAGTCGAGGTCGTCAACAACCTCCTGAATTCTGTGGAGCATATCCTGCTCGGTAGCCTTCTTGAAGTCCTTTAAGAGGGAAATGATGTTGTTAGCAAGAACGTCGATAGGTTCTTCGCCTGTTCCAACGGTGTTTGCGAGAGTTTTGGTATCCTCGCTCAGCTCTGCAACGATGTGCATTACCGCATCCTTGTCCGCCTCGGTGTCAAAATGTCCCTTTTCAACACGGTAGATAAAAGCGGTGAGCTCGTTTATTGCCTTTTCCTTGAGCTGGTTGTTTGCCTTAATTGAAGGGGTGTACTTTTTCTTGAAAAACATTTTGTTTACCTCACTTATTTATTCTTTCTCTTATAATTTTTAAATCATCTTCGTTTGCGTAAAATCCGTTGACCGTCAGGGCAGAAAGTCTGACACCGAGGTCGGTAAATGTTTTTTCCTCGGTCAAGGCCGCGGAAAACTTCTCTCTGAAATCGCCGATAAGGCTGTTCATTTCAAAGACCGAGGTCTCGAACTTGGAGAAATAGTCGGCAACGATAGGCGTTCCAACAGTCTTGATGGCGGAAAGGCATTTTTCTCTTACGTCGTCCACCGTAATAAGTTCTCTTGGCGGGAAGGCGGCGATGAGCCTTGCGTAATCGGTCACGTCAACGGTGAGCTTGCCGTTTACTCCAACGCGATACGCCTCGGCAAGTTTTGAATTATTGACCTGAATGTTGCCAAAGCCCCAGGGTAACTGTGAAAAGCTGCGGGCGGTTATGTAGGCAATTTTTATAGTGCTGCCGAGATACTCCTTTTTGTAAGCCTTGACGAACTGCTTTTTTTCGCACGGCTCGATTCTGAAAAGCGGCTTTCCGTCAACGAAGGCTATTGCTCTGTAATTCGCAGGCACTGAAATCGTCGTTTTCTTGGTGATCTCCACCGACTTTGTGAACTGAATCAGCGCCGCTTCGTTATAGCTTTCAAGCTCCAGCACGCTCTTTTTTCTACCAAACATATTTCCACCTCAACGTATAAATATATTTTAAAATAACTTAATTAAATGTAATTTTAGCACATAACCGCACGCTTGTCAATATAATCCGTAATATTTGGAATATTATGGAAAACATGAGAAGCGCTGCAAAAAACGCATAAATGCGCCATCTTTATTGACAATCTCGGCCTGGTGGGATATAATAAAAGCAGATATGGCAGGGCAAAGGGGGCTGCTGCGGTATCGTTTGATAGAAAAACTTAAGGAAAGAAATATGTACGATAAAAAACAGATTTTTTCGCAACTTGACTCTCTCGGCGCTCCGAGGGGCAAAATAGTTATGCTCCACTCGGCTTACAGCAAGGTGGGCGACTTTGAGGGTGGGCCGGAAGCCTTTCTTGATGCTCTTATAGAATATTTTACCGAAGAGGGCGGACTTTTCTGTGTTCCTACGCACACTTGGGGACTTCTCGGCAAAAGCGATCTGACTCTCGATATGACCGAAAAATATACGAACCTCGGTCTGCTTCCTAGACTCGCTCTTGATAGAGCTGACGGCATAAGAAGCGAGAACCCAACTCATTCTACGGTGGTTTTCGGGGAAAGAAAAAAGGCCCTCGAATATATCGAGAGCGAAAAATATACCGAAACTCCGACTTCCCCCGAGGGCTGTTACGGAAGACTTTATTCGGAGGGCGGATTTGTCCTGCTTCTTGGCGTTACTCAAACCTCAAACACCTATCTTCACGCAGTTGACGAAATTTTGAATACTCCCGGAAGACTTGACAACCTTCCTTTGGAGCTTTATGTAAAGAGGGCGAAAGGGGAGCTTGTAAAACGTCGGATTTTTATGTTTGACGAAAAGGGTGGGGATATTTCCCTAAAATTTGATGTATTTTCCGACGCATTCTTGCATAACGGAGCTATAAAACAAGGCAAGGTGGGTGATGCGCCCGTAATTCTTTGCGATGCGGTAAAGCAAAAGAATGTTGTGGAAATGCTTTACAAAAGGTCGGGCAGAGATGTTTTAGCCGATAACGAACCGATATCTCCCGAAATTTACAAAAATCTTATATAGTGGTGCGATAATTCACAAAATAACGAAAAAATCATATAAAAGTGGGGCGAAGCTTTGAAAAACTTGCGTTTTCTTGCGGTTTTATGGCTTTGCCCCTTTTCTGTATTCCCCGGGAGTCATGCCGATAGAAGCGACAAATTCTCTGTTAAAGCTTCTTTGACAGCCGAAACCGCATTCTTCGGATATTTCTCTTGAAGTTTTGTCGGTATGCAAAAGAAGTCGGCAGGCTTCGCTTATTTTCAGGTCGTTGAGATAGCTTTTGAATGATATTCCCGTTGCGCGCTTAAACACCTTTGAAATATAATTATAGTCGTAGCCAACGCAGTCGGCAAGGTCGAAGAGGGTACAATTTCCTTTGTAATTTTCGGATATGTAGAAAAGCAGCTTTGATATAAGGCTATGCCCCGCATTTTCGCTGTCCTCATACTCTGCTCCCTCGTCGAACACCGCACAAATGTTGTAGCAGAGTGCCTTTTGGTAAAGGAGTCCTTCGCAACTTTCCGGCAGAGGAATACCGAGCTTAAAGGAATTATTTTTTGGCAAAAATCTTGATTTTCGGTAGCTTCCCACAATGTCGGGAGAGAATATACACACCCAAGTAGAGGTGTTTTCGGCTGTAACGTACGAGTGGCTTTGGTACGGGAAAACCAAAACCGCATCTCCGCATCGCAGGAGATATTCCTTGCCGTCAACCGTAACCCTTGCTTCACCCTTAAGCACAGCGTAGCATTCGTATGCCATATGAATATGCAAAGGGAAGCCTTTATTGTTTTTATCTTTTGTTATCTTAAAGAAATTCTGCGTAGCCGAATGATGCCCCTCGAAAAACATATAAAACCTCGAAAAAGACTAATTTCGTCTATCATTTTACCACTTTTGCTATTGTTTGTCAAGAGAATGTCTTATATAATATGATTGTAAAGTAAATATTAAGGAGTTTTTCAAGAATGAAATACGATCTTTCTAAATTCACTATCCAAGAAAAATGCCGTCTTGTTGCAGGCAAGGATACCTGGCACACCGATGACCTTGACGGCAAGGTTTATAAGGTAAAGGTTTCCGACGGCCCCGTGGGTCTCAGAACGCCCTGCCTTACAGGAGAGTGGGGAGGAAAGACCTTCCCTGCAACCGCATTCCCCTCGTCTCAGGTGCTTTCGCAGACCTGGACACCCTCCCTTGCATACCGCACGGGCGAGATTTTTGCCGACGAGTGTATCGAGCGTGACGTTGACGTGCTTTTAGCACCCGGCGTTAATGTAAAAAGACTTCCCGAGTGCGGAAGAAACTTTGAATACGTTTCCGAAGATCCGCTTGTTTCAGGAGTTTTTGGCAGAGAGTTTATAAAGGGCGTTCAGGATCACCACATCGGAACTTCCTTAAAGCACTTTTGCGCAAACAACCAGGAGTATTCCCGTCACACCCAGTCAAGCGAACTTGATGAAAGAACGCTCCGCGAAATATACACCCGCAATTTTAAAATTGCCCTTGAAGCCGAGCCTTGGACTGTTATGTCATCTTATAACAAGGTAAACGGCGTAAAGGTGTCCCAGCACAAGAAGCTTAACGATATGCTCCGCGGTGAGCTTGGCTTCAAAGGACTTATAATGTCCGACTGGGATGCCGTTGTTGACCACGTTGCATCGGTTAAGAGTGGACTTGACCTTGAAATGCCTTATTCAAAGAAGCATTACGAGGAGCTTCTTGAAGCGGTAAAGAGAGGCGAGGTTACCGAAGCTGAACTTGACGAAAGATGTGAAAAAGTTCTTTGGCTTTGTGAGAAGTGCGAGAGCGAAAAGAAGCTTCGAGAGGTTAAAACTACCGTAGAAGAAAGACTTGCAGCGGCGGAAACTGTTGCCGAGGAGGGCTTTGTTCTTCTTAAAAACAACGGACTTCTTCCTCTTAAAAACGGTGCAAGTATCGCCGTAACCGGCTACGGCGCGGTAAATAACGTTGCAGGCGGCGGCTCTTCCAAAGTTGTTTTGAGAGATGATATTTTAAAGCTTCCCGACGAGCTTCAAAAGGCTATGCCCGATTCCGAAGTGGTTTACACAGAGGCTTACAAAGGCGGACTTTCCCGCGCTGTGGTTTCTGCCTACGGCAAGGATGCGGCAATAGTTTGCGTACACAAGATCGATTCCGAGGGCGAGGACAGATTCGGTATCCGCCTTGATACCTGGCAGGAAAACTTTATTATTGAAACCGCAAGAAAGAATCCCAATACCATTGTAGTCCTTTACTGCGGCTCGGTTATAGATATGACAGCTTGGGTAGATAAGGTTGCGGCGATAATTTCTGTTGGATATCCCGGTGAGACCGGAAATCAGGCTGTTGCAAAGATCGTTGCGGGTATTGTCAACCCCTCCGGCAAGACTACCGAAACCTATCCCCTAACTTCCGACGACTGTCTTGCTATGCATTGCATCAGAACTCAAGAGCACAGCATCTACTCCGACGGACTTCTCGTAGGCTACCGTTGGTACGATACGGCAAAGCATACAGACAGAGAAAACGAGGCTAAAGTTCTTTATCCCTTCGGCCACGGCCTTTCCTATTCCACCTTCGAATATTCCGGACTTAACATTACCGTAGGTGAAGAGAATATCACCGTAGAGTTTGACGTAAAGAACACTTCGGATATTGACGGTAAGGAGTGCGCGCAGGTTTATTACCGTGATCCTATTTCCAGTGTGTTCCGTCCGTTCAAAGAGCTTTGCGGCTTTGAAAAGAAGCTTGTTAAAGCAGGCTGCACCGAGCATTACTCGGTGAACGTACCCAAGGAATACCTCGCATTTTATTCTACCGCTTTTGACTCTTGGGTAGTGGAAGAGGGCGACTACGAAATTATCATCGGAGCAAGCTGCGAAGATATTCGCCTTGAAGGAAAAATTAAAATTTAATATAAAAAATAAAAAAAGGAGAGCTTCTCATACCGAAAGCTCTCCTTTTGTTGCAAAAAAACTCGTTGCACTCGGCTTTTTTAGAAAAGTTCTGCATAAAAACTACAAAAGTATTGAATTTTTTATTTTAGTATGTTAAAATAATATATCATATTTTATTACTCCCCGGAGAAAGATAATGAAAAGACAACTTATAAGAGAAATTTACGCATCACCCGAAGCCTTTGGCGGTAAGACCGTTACCCTTGGCGGTTGGGTAAGAAACCTCAGAGACTCCAAGGCATTCGGCTTCATCGACCTTAACGACGGCTCTTATTTCAAGAGCATTCAGGTAGTTTTCGAGAGGGAAAATATAAATAATTACGACGAGATAGCTTCCCAGAACGTTGGAGCAGCTCTCGTTGTTACCGGTATTCTTGCGCTTACTCCCGGTGCAAAGCAGCCCTTTGAGCTTAAGGCAACCGAGATTCTGGTTGAGGGTACTTCCACTCCCGATTATCCTCTTCAGCCGAAGCGTCACACCGTTGAGTTCCTTCGTGAGCAGGCATACCTTCGCCCCAGAACTAACCTCTTCTCGGCTGTGTTTAGAGTTCGTTCCGAGGTAGCTTACGCTATTCACTCCTTCTTCCACGAAAGAGGCTTTGTTTACGTTCATACTCCCATAGTTACCGGCTCTGACTGCGAGGGCGCAGGCGAAATGTTCAGAGTTACAACTCTTGATATGGACAATCCCCCCAGAACCGAGGACGGACAGATCGATTGGTCGAAGGACTTCTTCGGCAAGAGCGCGAACCTTACCGTTTCCGGTCAGCTTGAGGGCGAGACTTATGCTATGGCATTCGGTAATATTTACACCTTCGGTCCTACCTTCAGAGCAGAAAATTCCAACACCGCACGTCACGCTGCGGAGTTCTGGATGATCGAGCCGGAGATCGCATTTGCCGATCTTAACGACAATATGCAGCTCGCTTGGGATATGATCAAGTATATCATCAACCACGTTATGGATAACTGCCAGGCAGAGCTTAATTTCTTCAACCAGTTCGTAGACAAGGGACTTCTTGAAAGACTCACCGCGCTTAGAAACGCAGATTACGCAAAGGTAACTTATACCGAGGCAATCGACGTGCTTCTTAAGTCGGGCGCTGAATTTAAATTCCCTGTATATTGGGGCGTTGACCTCCAGACCGAGCACGAAAGATACCTTACCGAGCAGGTTTATAAGAAGCCTATCTTCCTTATTGATTATCCCAAGGAAATCAAGGCATTCTATATGCGTCAAAACGACGACGGAAAGACGGTTGCAGCAATGGACCTTCTCGTTCCCGGTGTCGGAGAAATCATCGGTGGCTCTCAGCGTGAGGAAAGGCTCGACGTGCTGACGGCTCGTATGGCAGAGCTTGACCTTAAGGAAGAGGACTATTGGTGGTATCTCAACCTCCGTAAGTACGGCGGCACAAAGCACGCAGGTTACGGTCTCGGCTTTGAGAGAATCATTATGTATCTTACCGGCGTATCGAATATCAGAGACGTTATTCCTTATCCTCGTACAGTAGGCAACGCAGAATATTAATTCAAATAACAGACTTTAGAGCCGATTGCATTGCTTTCGGCTCTGTTTTGTAGGAGAAAATATGTTTGTAGATTCACTTGTCTTTTCGGTAAATGCCGTAACTCCCATTGTAGCGATGGTGGTCATCGGATACCTTTTAAAAAGAATAGGCTTTATAGACGAAAAATTTGCAAAGCAGGCAAACAAGCTTGTTTTCAGAGTTTTTCTGCCTGTTATGCTCTTTTCAAATGTTTATAAGGTGGAAAGCCTTGCGGGTTTTAATTACGGATATATAATTTATGCGGCAGCCGCAACCGTAGCGGTATTTCTTCTCGCCTTTCCGGTCGCCTTCGTAACAACGCAAAGAAACGACCGCAGGGGAGTAATGCTCCAAGCCGCCTTTCGTTCAAATTACGCTCTTATCGGAATACCTCTTGCGGGGTCGCTTTTCGGAGAGCAGGGGGAGCTTGTCGCCTCTCTTTTATCCCTTGCGTGCGTTCCTCTTCTTAATATTCTTGCGGTTATTTCTCTGACTCTTTTCAATAAAGAGGGAAAGCGTCCTACATTCAGCGGAGTATTGCTCGGAATAATAAAAAATCCCCTTATTGAGGGAGTTTTTCTTGGTATTTTAGCCGTTGCTTTAAGAGAATGGCTTGGCGGAATGGATATTTCCGCGGATATAAGGGAAATAGAGCCTCTTTGGAAGGTTATGGGTTATCTTTCGGGACTTGCAACTCCTGTCGCTCTTATTGCGCTCGGCGCTCAGTTTGAGTTTTCGGCTCTTCCCGGAATGAAAAGAGAACTTATCACCGGAATTATTATGAGAAGCGCGGTAGTGCCTTTGGTAACGCTGTCTTTGGCTTATATTTTATTCGGAGACAGCTTTGGCGGCGCGGCATTTGCAGCGCTTGTTGCTATATTTGCAACTCCAAACGCAGTTTCCACAGTGCCAATGACTCAGGAAATGGGCGGTGATGCAGCGCTTGCAGGGCAGCTTGTTGTTTGGACGACTCTCCTTTCAACGTTTACAATATTTATATCGGCATTTGTCTTTCGACTTCTCGGAGTCTTTTAAATAAAAATCCCCAAGGGTGAGCCGCAAATTGAGCGAAAACCCTTGGGGAATCTTTAATTTTTTACGGTATATCGCCATTTTCTGTCTCTGTCAGGCTTGTCCGCATAATCTATTCCTACTCTTGGAAGCTTGGTGATTCTTGTCGGCTTTGTTCCGTCATCTTCGACCCAAATACCGCTTTCCTCTGTAAGGGGAAGAAAATTATTCTTGACGGTTATTTTTAACAGCTTGGTAAGCTTTCCTGGGCCTAAAGCACCCTCAACACCTCGAATCAATACAGCCTCCGGGTGTCCCTCGTCACCGGTTACGATGTTAAGAAGCGAATGAATACCGTAACAGAGGTAAACGTAGGTAATACCGCCACTCTCATACATTGGTCTTGTACGCTCGGTTTTGCCCTTGTGCGCGTGGCAGGCGGTATCCTCTTCGCCAAAGTAGCACTCGGTTTCGACAATTCTCGCTTTGATTATACTGCCGTCGGCTAATCGTCTGCATAAAAGCTTTCCCAAAAGGTCGGGCGCAAGGGTAGTTGCAGGAGAAGAAAAATACTCGGATTTAAGTATCATTTTATTACCTCTACTCTTGTTACGGTAAGGCTCTTGTCATTTACCTTGAAGAAAATTTCATAGTCCGAAAACCTAAAACCGTACTCTCTTTCGCTATCATTTTGATATGACGGTCTTGGATCGTGTTCCAAAATTTTAATAAGTGCATTTTGCTTTGAAACAGGGATTTTTGACAACAATTCTTTGCAAAAATCCACATTTAAGCTGTAATCACGCACCGGATCGGCAAATCCGCCAACCGCATCAGGGTGGCTGTCGGTATAAGCAAGATATGGCTTTATGTCATAAATCGGAGTGCCGTCGAGCAGGTCTGCTCCGCTGACTACAAGCACCTCTCCCATATCGGTGCGCTCTATGCGAATAAGCTTCACCGAGGAAAGTCCTATTGGGTTAGGTCTAAAGGGAGATCTGGTTGCAAAAACTCCCATTCTTTTGTTTCCGCCAAGTCGAGGCGGTCTTACGGTAGGTGACCAGTCCTCTCTTACGGCTTCGGAGAACTGCCATATAAGCCAAAGATGGGAAAAGTCCTCTATTCCGCGTATCGCCTCTCTGACTCTGTATTCAGGCTCGAAAACTATTTTTGCTTCAAGCTCCTGCGCAATTCCGCTTTGTCTTGGAATTCCAAATTTTTCTTTAAAATCGGTATGTATTCTTGCGATTATTTTCATAACTGCCTCGGATATAGCGTTTTATAAAATTATACCACGTTTTTTTCTTTGTGTCAAATCCTCTTTTCGACAAGTTTTGCTGTTGACATTTATTAAATGATATATTATAATGTATTTTGAGAGTATTATATTGTTTTAATTTTGGAAAGGAGTTAATATGAAAATAAGAATAGTTGCCCTTTTTCTTAGCTTTGTTTTGTTGACATCATCCCTTTCCTTTTTATCATTTGCAGGTAATGAAAAAGCGGTTGGCGATCTTCAGATAAGCTTTAGAACCGGTGGCGGTGAAGCAAAGTCGGACAACATAAAGGATCACTTCAGGTATTTTTCCACCGATACAGAGGGGGATTACGACTTTTTCTACCGTGACGGCTATTTTTCGGCATCATCTTATAAATATAACGAGCATCTTGCAACCATGTCTATGATACTTGCTCTGTCTGCTTTTCCTTCAGGCAGCTTTTTCGAGGATAAGTATGCAAATGCGCAGTCGCTTTTCTTTGACATAGGCTTTGACAGTATTGAAGCAAATACCGAAACCGACCTAGCTCCGACACCTTATACCATGGGACTTGTAATGGCGAAAAAGACGGTAATTGACGGAAGCCGTCCTTATACGCTTGTTGCAATGGCTTTCAGAGGAAGCGGATATGGCAGCGAGTGGGCAAACAACTTCACGGTAGGCACGAGCGAGGAATATCCGGAGGGGCATAAAGGCTTTATCGAAGCAAGAAACAGATCCCTTGAATTTATTATGGATTACCTTGACCGAAACGTTAAGGGCGATGTCAAGCTTTGGATTTCCGGTTTCAGCCGTGGCGGCGCTGTCAGCGGACTTACCGGTGCTTGGTTTAACGATAACGCAGAGGTGCTTTCGGAAAAAGGAATATCACTTTGCAACGAAGATATTTTTACTTATACCTTTGAAGCTCCGTCATCTATTTCGACCGGTGTAAACGAGGAAAGAAATTACAGTAATATTTTCAATATAATCAATCCCAACGATTTTATTACCAAGATGCCCTTTGAGGGCTGGGGCTTTACAAGGCCCGGCATCGATCACGTTTTGCCTAGCTTCTACCGTGACAAGGCACAAAAGCTTAACGATATTATTGAGGATATATCCGGCCGTGAAATGTATGATTCTCATAATTTTACTCCATACATATCCAGCGTCGGTGTCTCTCAATCGGAATATTTGAAAAACTTCTGCGATCTTTTTGTCTCCAGAATATCAAGAGATGAATATGCGGAAAAACTAGAGAACACATTTTCCTATATATTCAATAAGATTTTAAATAGCAGCGACCGTGATATGTCGAAGCTGGTATCAGCCTTTACCGACAATCTGCTTGCAGATCTCGGCATAAATGCATCCGACAGTAATTTCGGTATTTTTACAATGCTTATAAAGCTTCTTGACGGTGACGAAACAACCCTTGCAACCCTTAGCGATGCAATAGGTAAAAACCTTGAAAAAGCCGGATATATTGAATTCTATGACGAGGAAACCAAGCAGGCAATCGGTTTGCTTGTTAAGGTTCTTTTCGGTAAGGATGACGGTAAAACCATGATCCCCTACTTTATAACTCTTCTTTCTAATTTCAGAACGTATAAGGATAGGTACGGAAGAAGCTACACTTTGAACTGTATTATAAATTCCCACACGCCCGAGATCGCTTTCGCAGCTCTGTTGCTTGAGGACGATTATTATTCCGGCAAAAGCGGTGAAATTTTGTGGAGTCGCGGATATTCATCAAAGGATGATACGGTTACGGTGGTGGTAAACGACGGAAAGCGTGTTTACAGCGTTGATTATATCAAGGGAAGCACCGTTACCCTCAGCGCATACGCAGGCGGCTGCATTTCCTTTGTAGGATGGTATGTTGGCGGTGAGTGTGTTACCGAGGAGTCGGACTTTAGCTTTGTTGCAAGAGAAAATACCACGGTTGATGCCGTCTCTGTAATAGAGCATAAATCGGTGACGGAATGGCATGTTGATAAGGAAGCTGTCGGAGCTGAAGACGGTAGTGTCAGCCGTTATTGCAGCCAGTGCGGAACGAACTTTACTCAAATAGTGGAAGCTCCGCTGACTCGTCTCCAGTTTAATTTGATTATCTCGGGCGTAGCTTTGGGAGCGCTTTTAATCGCTGTCGGAGTGACGGTTGGTATAATTAAATCAAGAAGAAAAAAGCAGAAAAAGTCCGAGGAAGCTCCTTCTGTTATAGAGTAATAAAAAACACCGAACCCTGCCATACGGCGGGTGTCGGTGTTTTTTTATTTAATATCCTATTGCAAGTCCAAACAGCAACAGAAGGGAGGTAAGCAAAAGGTTTGCAGCCTGAAATTTGAAGCTCCATCTGAACCATTTTCCGTAAGGCATCTCAACAACTCCAAGGCTTATAAGAAGCGCGGGGTTTGTAGGGTAAAAGACGTTGGAAAATCCGTCGCCGAAAGCAAAGGCGAGAATGCAGAGTTGAGCCGAAATGCCAAATACCTCTGCCATAGGCACAATAAGAGGAATAAGCATAAATGCCTTTGCCGAGCCGGAGGGAATAAAGAAGTTCATAACGAGAACTATTAAGTAAATAAAGAGTATAACCGCAGCAGGCGGCAGTTTTTCGGCAATTCCTATTGCCTCGTGAAGTATTCTGTCAAGAATTTGAGCCTCTTCAAGGGTGTATTTTATAGAGGACGCCATAAGTATCATAAGAACTGCGGGAAGCATTTCCACTATTCCCGAAAATGCGCTTTTTAAAAGCTCCGAAGCTCCGAGTTTTGCAAGTAGGGTAGAGCTTATTCCAGCCACAAGGAACATCACCGCTACTATTATCATGGTGTAATCCTGAAGAACGGTTATAAAGCCGGAGCAGATTATAAGGAGTATACCTACTCCCATAACCGAGGAAAAGCAAAGGAGTGCTTTGTCCATTTCAGGCTTTTTCTCGTAGGTGTGATTTAAGTCGCCGCTGTCAATAGGCTTTTCTATTTTTCTTGCGTAAAGATATGTAAAAGCTAAAAGCAAAAGGTAAATCAGCAAGAAGGAAAACAGTCGCATAAGAGCTCCGGAGAACATAGGTAGTCCCGCAAGCTCCTGAGCTACACCGACAGTAAAGGGGTTGCAAACGCCCGAGGCAAATCCGCAGCCTACCGCAAGAAGGCTCATAGATATTCCTACAATGGTATTCCAGCCGAGGTTTATTGAAAGAGCCACTACGATAGGAACAAGAGGAACGCATTCCTCAAAAGAGCCTATAAGAGCTCCTAGTGACATAAAGAAGAAAATCATAAGAGCCATAAGGCGATAGCGGACTCCGCCAAATTTCGCAACCAGCTTGTCAAGCATATATCGCATAAGACCGCATTTGTCAAGAGCTGTGAAAACAGCTCCTATAACCAAAAGGAAAATTATTACCGCTATAAGTGTTCCGCTGCCGGAAGCTCCAAGGACCAAAAACGGAGAGAGAATCCACTTGTAAAAGGGGATTCCGCCAGGCACATCGGAAAATCCCTTCTCGGTATCAATAACCATATTGCCGTTTTCGTCAGCTATTCTTGCATAAGAACCGCCGGGGATAACCAGGGTTAAAATGTAAGCGGCAATCATAAGTATAAAAATTATAGCCAGTGCGGTGATAAATGACCTTACACCAATATTCAGTCCACCGTTTTTATTTTCAGACATAATATACTCCCTTTATGAAATACGAGAGATATTATACATTTTTTAACGGCTTAAGTCAAGACAAAAGAAAAAATAAATCCGTTTTGCACAGAAAACGGATTTATTTAATAGAAAATTAAATGTTTTTATTGGGATTTGACATAAGATAGCCGAGGTTTCTTACTGCATAAAGAACAAGAGAAAGAACTATCATAGCCGTGCTGAGAGCGATTGTAGCAATAGAAACAGCCTCGGGAATATCGTACCAGAAAAGGTGCAGAGCCATAGTTGCGGTAAGAAGAACCGTTGCTAATTTGCCGTGCCAATTTGCACCAAGTACAACGTCGCATTTTCTTACTACCATAAAGCCCGAAAGAGCCATAAAGCTCTCCTTAAGCACAAGAAGAATTATAGGCATCCACATTATAGGAAATCTCGCAAGCAGGCAGAGAAGCATAACTCCCTGAGTAGCCTTGTCCGCAAAAGGGTCAAGCACCTTTCCTACGTCGCTTATCATATTAAAATGCCTTGCAATAAAACCGTCTACAATGTCGGTAAGTCCCGAAACAAGAAGAACGATACCGGTAGCAATATAATTTTTCTTTCCAATATAAAGCCAAATGATAAGCGGTATCATAAGAAGCCTTATAAACGAGAGTATATTAGGTATAGTAAATACTTTGTTTTTGTATTTATCTTTTTCTACCTGTTCCAATTTAAATCCTCCGTAAAATATATCAAATTTTAGCAAAAAAGGAATAATACAATTATTATAGACCGATTTTTTTAGGTTGTCAACAAAATTTAATTATTTTTTACAATTAGATAAAATTTTAAAAACAAAGTTTTAATTTTTACAGCAGGAATTGCTCCATCTGCCGCCGTAAGGCAGATTTCATCCCGCCCGCAAGGACGGATTTAGTAAAAAAAGCCAAGTCGCAAGACTTGGCTTTTTCTTGGCAGGGGCGCAAGGACTCGAACCCTGGACACCCAGTTTTGGAGACTGGTGTTCTACCGACTGAACTACACCCCTTTGTCACGGACTATATTATACCAATCTTTTCGCCCTTTGTCAAGATGTTTTGAAAAAGATTTTCCCATTTTCAAAAAAAGATGTCACTTATTCAATTTTGCTTGAATTAGACAGATGACTGTGCTATAATAGCATAGTAACCTTAAATTCGGAGGATATTATGCCAAATTACAGAATGACAAAAGCGGCTTGTTACTTTACTAACGTGACAATGTCAATCGTGTCTAATCTTTCACCGCTGCTTTTTCTCACCTTTAGGGAAATGTACGCCCTTTCCTTTACGATGCTTGGACTTTTGGTCGTAATAAACTTTGCAACACAGCTTTCTGTTGACCTTATTTTCAGCTTTTTTGCAAAATATTTCAATATACATAAAACTGTAAAGCTAACGCCCTTTATCGCATTTCTCGGCCTTGTTTTCTATGCATTGATGCCGAAGTTTTTGCCCCAATACGCTTTTCTTTGGATAGTTGTCGGAACGGTCATATTCTCGGTATCTTCAGGACTTGCCGAGGTGCTTATAAGTCCGGTTATTGCCGCAATGCCCGCAGAAAATCCCGAAAGGGAAATGTCAAAGCTTCATTCAATATATGCCTGGGGCGTTGTTGCGGTTGTGATAATCAGCACAGCGACACTTCATTTTATCGGAAACGAAAATTGGCATTATCTCGGCCTTTTCTGGTCGCTTATACCCCTTATCGCCTCGATAATTTTCACTCTTTCACCTCTTCCCGAAATGCAAATAGGCGGTGAGCGTAGCGGAAAGCTTTTCAACCCCGGACTTCTTCTTTGCGTTGTGCTTATATTCATTGGCGGCGCATCCGAATGTACAATGTCCCAGTGGGTTTCCGGCTTTGCCGAGGAAGCAATCGGTGTTTCCAAGGTAATGGGCGACGTTTTCGGAGTTGCTCTTTTCGGATTTATGCTTGGAATGGGCAGAACGCTCTATGCTAAAATCGGAAAGAACGTTATTAACGTAATGCTTCTCGGTATGACGGGTTCTGCCATCTGCTATATTGTTGCAGCATTGGTGAATATTCCTGCCGTGGGTCTTATTGCCTGCGGTCTTACGGGATTTTGCGCCTCAATGCTTTGGCCCGGAACGCTTATTTATGCCGAAGAAAAAATATCCGGACTCGGTGTTGCCGCCTATGCTATTCTTGCGGCAGGCGGTGATATGGGAGCTTCGGTTGCTCCCCAGCTTGTCGGAATAATTTCCGACATAAGCAATATGCGTATAGGAATCCTTTCGGCAGCAGTTTTCCCTATATGCGGAATAATTCTTATTCTTATTATGAAAAAATACTTTAAGAAAAAGGAGAGAGCCATTGGCAAAGAGTGAAAAAAGATACTCCCGAGCCTACGTTGAAATAACCAATATCTGCAATCGCTCATGTTCCTTTTGTCCCGGCACAAAAAGAGAGCCGAAAAGAATGACAAAAGAGGAATTTTCCTATATCTGTAAAGAAATTTTCCCTCTTACCGACTATATTTATCTACACGTTATGGGTGAGCCGCTGACTCATCCGGAACTTCCCAATCTTGTGAAAATCGCAAGAGATATAGGACTTAAAACCGCCATAACTACAAACGGAACACTCCTTGAAAAGAGAGGCGACGCTCTTATTGAATCGGGAGTCTACAAGGTCAGTCTTTCGGTGCATAGCTTTGAAGAAAATGACGAACAAGAGCAGAAAAAATACCTAAAAACCCTTTGTGACTTTGCCGACAAGGCATCGAAAAACGGTGTGCTTACGGTTTTTAGACTGTGGAATAGAGGGCACGACGAAGGCAGAAATGATATTACCCTTGATTTTTTGAAAGAATATTTTCCCGAAGAATGGACTCAGGGCAATAGAGGAGCTAGAATACGCCCCAAATTGCATATCGAATACGGCGACCGCTTTGCCTGGCCGGACAGAGAAGCCGAAGAAGGCGACTCTAACGTGTTTTGTTACGGTTTAAGAGATCACTTCGGAATTCTTTCCGACGGCAGAGTGATACCCTGCTGCCTTGACAGAGAAGGAGTAATAACCCTCGGCAACGTTTACGAAGCGCCCCTTGCCGAAATTCTCGACTCCGAAAGGGCAAAGAAAATCCTCTCCGGTTTCGACCGCAGATGTGCTACCGAAGAGCTTTGCCGCAAATGCGGATATGCAAGACGTTTTTGAAAAAATTAAAGTCTGATTAAAACGGGAGATGTTGTTGAATCCGAATTTAAAAGATTTACATATTGCGTTTATAAAACAAAGGCAGGATGAGTACATCCTGCCTTAAACATTGCTTTTTGACAATAATTATTTACATATACTAAAGTTTTTGCGGGTGCAGGAGTTTTTTCAAAAAGCTGCCTGCGGTAGTCGCAGCCTGCGTTCTTTTATCTGCCAAGCTGCTTATCAATATATGCCATATAAACAAGCCAGTCCTCACGGCTGAAGTAGTGGTTACCGTGACGGATGTGGTAGAGGGCGTCGCCCTCGTCGAGGACAGTCTTCGGCTTTGGAACTTCTTCACCGTAAACGAGGCCGCGTTTGCCATAGAGTGCGTATGCGGGGTTTGTGGACGCACAGTTAAGGAATTCGCTTTCGGGGTCTGACCAATCGTCGGTTTCTGCGCTGCCTATAATCAGGTGACGGGGAACGGAAAGAGCCGCAAGGAAGTTCTGGTCGTAGGGCAGGGGAATACCCGCCTTAACTTTGTCGTACCATCTGGGGCAGAACCAATAAGGGATAACGTCAGCCATCCACTCAAAGGTTTCGCCGCATTTTCCTCTTGTGATAGCCGCGCCGCCGCAACCGGAGTCATTGGAGATTATGTACTTGAATCTCTCGTCATATCCGCCTGCAACCATTGCGGTTTTTCCGAGTCTGGAGTGACCTATAACAGCAACGTTGTCCTTGTCAATAGCGTCGAGGGTTTCGATATAGTCCATAACACGCATAGCCGCCCACGCCCATATTGCAATCTTGGACGAGCCGTTCTTTCTGCGTCTGTTGGAAAGATATTTTGCTGCCTTGTCCTTGAAATTCGGGTCATCTTTTGTAACATCGTTATAGCAGAAGGAGAATACTGCGTATCCTCTGTCAACAAGCTCCTCAGATGGCATATATCTGTCGGGAACTTCAGGACGGAAGTTTATATGTACGAATGCGGGCAGGGGTTTATCGCTCTTGGGAATAACGGCAGATACGGGGAAGGAAAATTCCTTTCCGTCTACGGTACAGATAAAGTTAAGCTTCTGCCAGGGAGCTTTTCCTGCGCAGAAATTATCCATAACACTTATCTCTTCAACTCTTAAGTGATCGGGTTTCGGGGGAATAACACCATATGCCTCTTCCTCAAGAATCTTCTTTATTTCTTCGCGCCTTTTTTCAAAGTCCTTGACATTCTTTACACGTCTGCCGGACTTCAAAACCATAGCGTCAGGGACACCGCGTTCTTCAAGTATTTTTGCAACGTCAATCATAGTGAGTACTCCTTTATAAAAGCAAGTTTACTTTTATTATAAAAATAAAAGTTAAAATTGTCAACTACTTTTTCAAAATGTTTACGATATTGTACCAAATCGTTGACAAAACAAAAAAACGGTGATACAATATTGTACCAAAGAATATTGAAAGGAGAGATAGGCTGTGATCCTTACGTCCGACGTTGAATTTATACTGAAAAGACTTAACGAAAAAGGCCACAGAGCCGACGTTGTAGGCGGCCCTGTCAGGGATTTTTTGCGTGGCGCTAATCCCTCCGATTACGATATAACTACCTCCGCCACCCCCGAGGAAACCAAGGCGGCATTTTCGGATTTCAAAACGGTTGACACGGGTATCAAACACGGTACTGTAACCCTGGTTTTGAATTCAAAGCCATACGAGATAACCACCTACCGTATTGACGGTGAATATACCGATTCCCGCCACCCCGATTCTGTAACCTTTACAAGAGAAATCAAGGAAGACCTTTCAAGAAGAGATTTTACAATCAATGCAATAAGCTATAACCCAAAGGACGGAATAACCGATCCTTTCGGCGGAAGAGAGGATATAAACAAAGGTATTATACGTGCCGTAGGCGACCCGCATCTCAGATTTTCCGAGGACGCTTTAAGAATACTAAGAGCCCTTCGTTTTTCCTCAACCTTAGGCTTTGAAATCGAGGAAAATACCGCTTTGGCACTCACCGAAAAAAGCTATCTTTTAAGCGGAATTTCGGCAGAACGCATCTTCACCGAATGGAAAAAGCTTCTTTCGGGCGACGGAGCTTTCAATGTTTTATCGAAATTTTCTTCCGTCTTGCCGCATTTTTTGCCGGAGCTTAAAGAGCTTTCCTTGCCCGACAAAAAGGCTCTTTCCGAGGACTTTATTGTAAGACAGACCGCACTCTTTTACCTTTCCTGCGAAAATCCCGCAAAATCTTATAAAAGCGGTATGCTCCGATTGAAAACCGATAGCTTAACCAGAGATATGGGCGAAAAAATGCTCGGAAACGTTGGAAAATACGAGATAAAAAGTCTTTCCGATGCTGGTGTTATGCTAAAGGAGCTTGGAGCGGAAGCTGCCGATTATACATTGAGACTTGAGGTTGCCCTTGGCAAAAAGAGCGAGGAAAATTACGCTCTGCTTTCCAAATATATAAACAAAGGACTTCCCTACAAAATAAGCGACTTGAAAATTGACGGAAACCGCCTGAAAGTTTTGGGACTTCGAGGCAGAGAAATCGGCGAGACTCTTGATAGACTCCTCTTTGCCGTCATTTTAGGCGAGGTGAAAAACGAGGAAGCCGACCTTATCGGTTACTTAAAAGAGTAACTAACTTAAAAAAAGCACATAAACTGATAACAGGTTGCAGAAAGCGAGGTAGCCTGTTATTCTTTTTTGCAGAATTTCATCTCTTGGAGAGGTTTTTGACCTCTTCAGCCTTTCGGTATTACCCGAAAACAAAGAAAAATATCTTGATTTGCGTGACGGTATAGACTGTGTGCTGCTTTTGCCATCTATCCCTGCCGACGCTTGTGTTTTAACGGTAAAGGACAGAAAAAAAGAGAAAATTTATCACATTCCCGCAGCTCTTTGCGGAGCAAAGTTTTTACGAGAGGTAAGAGGACTGCCATTAGATGAAATTGACATAGAAACGGAGGGCGGAGCTGTCAGATGTGTGACAAATGAGGGCAGATGCTTTGTCGAAACGGGTAAATTTCCGCTTTTACAAAGAGAGGAATACGAGGGAGTGAAGCTTTTTTGCCTTAGTTCGCCTCTTGGGAAAATCAGAAGGATAGAAACAAAAAATCTCTCGTCGTTTTCAGCCGACCTACTTCGACAGATTTGCCTTTCGAAAGAGGGCGAGGAGATTATCGGAGCGGTTGCGGTAGAACGTAATGCTAACGAAGCAAAGGTTATGTTCCACTATTGCAAAGCTCCCGAATTTTCTTTGGGGTTTGTGTCTGCTTTGGCGGCCTTGCCTTCGGGACTTGGCTTCCCGGGGGAAGAATATTCCGTTCTTTCCGACGGTGTATATTACGATTTTAAATTCATAGACGGCAGCCTTTACGTAAGCGACCGACATACAAGACCTCTCACTCTTTACGCACCCGATATAGATTAATATACTTGACTAATTTTTTATACTGTGGTAAAATATCATAGTAAATAAAGAAAGGAGCAAAAAAATGGCATTTGACGCTTGTATGATGCGGGCGGTGCTTTCGGAGTTTTCCTCGGAGTTTCCCGAAGCGAAGATTGAAAAAGTTTTCCAGCCCAGAGTTGACGAAATAGATATGCTGATACACTTTGGCAAAAGCTCCCGTCGACTTGTTTTCAACGTTGGCCCTAATGCGCCGAGACTTCAGATGTCGGATATAGCAAAGGAAAATCCCAAGGAAGCGCCAATGTTTTGTATGCTCCTTCGTAAATATTTCGTCGGGGCAAGGATAATCTCTGTGGAGCAGCCCGGATTTGACCGAATTGCCGACTTTAAGGTTTCCTGCTACGACGATATGGGATTCCCTGCGCAAAGGCATATTATTTGCGAGATAATGGGCAAATACGCAAACCTTATCGTTCTTGATTCCGAAAGAAAAATACTTTCGGCGCTTAAGATAATCGACTTTGCCGCAAGTACCGTAAGGCAGGTGCTTCCGGGGCTTAAATATCAGATACCCGCAAAGCCGGAAAAGCTTCCTCCTCTGGATATGGACAAAGCCGTTTTCTTTGAAAAACTTGCGGAGTTTAACCCCGAAAAATCGGGAGAAAAATTTATAACCTCTACCTATTCGGGCATTGCAACGCAGATTGCTCACGAGCTTGTTTTCAGAGCATCGGGCGATATTGACACCCCCGTATGCAATATTGATTCCGATAAATTCTACTCGGTATTTTCCGAATGGCAGGAGCTACTCATAAATGAGGATTATTCTCCGCAGGCAGCCGTGAATTCGGAGGGAAAGCCGATAGATTATTCCTATATGCCTATAACCTATCTTGGCGACAGCGCGAAAATTCGCAGTTTCGATAGCTTCACCGAGCTTTTCGACTATTATTTTGCCGAGAGGGACAGGCTTGAGCATATCCACCAGCGGGCAAAGGATATTATGACTCTTCTTGCAAACGCAGAGTCAAGAACCGAGAAAAAGCTGGGGATCCAGCGTCAGGCTCTTCTCGATTCCGAAAAGGGCGAGGAATATAAAAAATATGCCGACCTTATAACAGCAAATCTCTACCGCCTTGAGCGTGGAATGGAGAGCTTTAAGACGGTTGATTACTATGACGAGAGCTGCCCCGAGATAGTAATTCCGTTAGATAAGCGTCTTTCTCCCTCGCAAAATGCCCAAAGGCTTTATAAGCAGTATAACAAATGCAAGACTGCAAAGATTGTTCTTGCCGAGCAGATAAAGCTCTGGGAAGCCGAGCTTGATTACCTTGCATCGGTTCGCTCCTTCCTTGAAAGAGCAGAGTGTGAGCAGGACCTTATCGAAATAAGGGACGAGCTTTACCGTTCGGGATATTCTGCAAAAATGAAGGGATATAAACCGCCAAAGCAGATAAAATCATCTCCCTATAAGCTTAAAACAAGCGGCGGTTATACCGTTCTTGTAGGCAGAAACAACCTGCAAAACGACAAGCTCACCTTAAAGGATGCCGAGCGTCACGACATTTGGTTCCACACAAAGGACGTTCCCGGCTCTCACGTCATCCTTGTTACCGAGGGAGACGAGCCGCCTGCCGAGGATTACACCGAAGCGGCAAGAATAGCAGCGCACTTTTCTCAAAGTCCTGCCGACAGTGTTGCGGTCGATTACACAAGAGTATCGAATATAAAAAAGCCGGGCGGCTCAAAACCCGGATTTGTCATCTATAAAACAAATTACTCCGCTTACGTCAAGCCTATGACGAAAGAGGAGATAGAAGAAAGAAAAGTGAAATAATATGGTTGATTTGGTTGGACTTCATAAGCATTTTATTTTAGAACATCTTGCCGAGGGTGATGTTGCGGTGGATTTCACTATGGGCAATGGCGGTGACACTCTTTTCCTTTCAAAGACCGTAGGGGAGTCGGGAAAGGTTTATGCTTTTGATATTCAGGAACTTGCTCTTGAGTCAACAAGAGCCTTTCTCGAAGAAAACAACGCGCCGAAAAATTACGAGCTTATCTGCGCCTCTCACCATAGAGTCAAGGAGTTTGTAAAAGAACCCATAAAAGCAGGAATGTTCAATCTCGGCTATCTTCCGAGAAGCGGCAACAAAGCTCTTTATACTATGAGAGAGACCACAATGCCCGCAGTCGAAGCGGCAATAGAGCTTCTCGCTCCAGACGGAGCTTTGATAATAGCGATATATCCCGGTCACGAGGAGGGAGCGCTTGAAGGAGATATGCTCAGAGAGTATTTTAAGGGGCTTTCAAGGTTCAAAATATGCGCTTCCGAGTTTCATATTCTCAACTCGCCCACCTCACCGTATTTCTACCTCATAGAAAAAAGTCCAAGATGTAAAGAATAAATAAAAAAGCGTGTTTTTGCAACGTAATATTTACAAAAACACGCTTTTTGAGTTTTTTTATTCCTCTTCGGTATAGTACTCGGATTTTTCTTTTGCCAGGTGGCAAATGGCGTGACAAACAAAGAGTAAAGCTAAAATGAAAATAAATCTGAATACCATATACCCGATTTCCTCCGGGCGATAAGTACCTGCATATTCCTTAAGATAGGATGCGGTGTCGATTATTTCTTTTACAAGATAGATTGCAAAATTGAAGAGAGAAGCAAAGAATATTCCCAAGGTTGCAGGACTGGCAAAGTCGAATGCAGCTCCTCCCGAAAGATTTTGCGCAAGATTATCGTCTGCGTTTTTAATATGCTCCTTCATAAGAGCCTTTGAGGAAGTTTTTGTTTTTAACGGAGGAAGATTTGCCAGAGCCTCTTTTGCGGTAAAGAAGCAGACCGTTCTCTTTATTATTACAAACATAATTAAAGATTGTAGATATAGGACTAACATATACATTAAAGAAACGAAAAGTCCCCAAAGAAGAGCTTCAACGGTATAAGCTCCGTTTGACATTGCGTAAAGATAGCAGAATGGAATAGTGTAAACAAGACTTGCAGCCGCAAGCTTAAGTCCACCGGTCAATGCCTTTTTCAGTCCAAAGTACGCATATCTCTGACAGAGCAGCACTCCGGCAAAAATCGGTGTACACCAGCGGAGCAATTCGTCAAGATGACTGACAAAATAGAAAAATCCCGAATATTCGCCGCTTCTATATATGTAGTAGTAAAGATTATCAAGGTCGTTTATTACGTAAATCGGAATGAAAACAAGCAGAAAAAGCAGAAAATTCAAACCTAAAAGGATAGATGCTCCTCTTCCGATGCCAAGTTTTGATTTTAAGGACATATTGATCTCCATTCTGTCGCAATCTGCGACCGCACGACTGTAAATTGATTTTCGGTACAGTGCCTATGCAAGAGAATTTGAAATAAAGCTCCAAATCTCGAAAATTACGGTGTAAAACTGCAATTCTTAAGTTTAGATGATGCAAAACTTTCACACACGCCTTTGCTTTTTAAACATTGTAACATAAAACTTATGCTAAATCAAGAGTTGGGCATAGAGGCAATTTATGAATTTTTTGTAAATTTTGATAAAATGCTTGAAATTTATATTTTAATATGATATTATATTAAGGCTGCCTTGGAGCAGACAAATTATATCTCACATAGCGAGTAGGTTTACTGCCGGTGCGTGTATTTCACGTCGCAGTATTGTGTCGCTATGGCGGAAAAACCAAAAGGAGGAACATTAAAATGTTCGAAATTACAATCAAGCAGTTGCTTGAAGCAGGTGTTCACTTCGGTCACCCTACCAAGAAGTGGAACCCGAAGATGGCAGAGTACATCTTCACCCAGAGAAACGGTATTCACATCGTTGACCTTCAGAAGACCGTTAAGAAGTTTGAGGAAGCTTTCAACTACGTTTCCGAGATGGCTCAGGAGGGTGGCACAATCCTCTTCATCGGTACTAAGAAGCAGGCTGCCGACACCGTTAAGGAAGAGGCTCAGAGATGCGGACAGTACTACGTAAACGCTCGTTGGCCCGGCGGTATGCTTACCAACTTCAACACCATCCGCAAGTCTATCAGACGTCTCAAGGAACTTGAGAAGATGCAGGCTGACGGTACTTTCGATCTTCTTCCCAAGAAGGAAGTTGCAAAGAAGCTTAAGGAAATCGAGGATCTCGAGAAGTCCTACGGCGGTATCAAGGATATGGAGAGACTTCCCTCTTGCGTATTCATCGTTGATACCCGCAAGGAAAGAAACGCTGTTCTTGTGGCAAAGAAGCTTGGCATTCCCGTAGTTGCTATCGTTGATACCACCTGCGATCCCGATGATGCAGATTACATCATCCCCGGTAACGACGACGCAATCCGCGCTATCAAGCTTATCGCAGGCGCACTTGCAAACGCAGTTATCGAGGCTCACGGTGGCGTTCAGGAAGAGCCCGCTGAGGAAGCAGCTGAGGAGGTTGCAGCTGAAGAGGTTGCAGCTGAAGAGGCAGCAGAATAATTTCTGCCAGTTTGAAATTTGAAAATTAAAGGAGAATAAAAACCATGGCATTTACAGCTAAAGACGTAGCCGAGCTCAGAAAGCAGACCGGCTGCGGTATGATGGATTGCAAAAAGGCTCTTACCGAAACCAACGGTGATTTCGAGGCTGCAGTTAAGTACCTTCGTGAGAAGGGTATGGGAGCTGTTGCTAAGAAGGCTGACCGTATCGCTGCAGAGGGTCTTGTTGACGTAATGACCATCGACAACGTTACCGCTATCGTTGAGGTTAACTCCGAGACCGACTTCGTTGCAAAGAATGCAACCTTCAAGGAGTTCGTTAAGGACGTTCTTAAGTCTATAATCGCGGCTAAGCCCGCTGATGTTGATGCACTTCTTGCATCTAAGTTCGCTGCCGGCGAGGGCACTGTTGCTGACGCACTTGCAGAGAACACCTACAAAATCGGTGAGAAGCTCTCTATCCGCCGTTTTGTAATCGTTGAGGGCACAGTTTCCACTTACATCCACGGCATGGGCGCAACCGGTGTTATCGTTTCCTTCGATACCGACCTTGCTGACAAGGCAGAGTTCGCAGAGTGCGCAAAGAACGTTGCTCTCCAGACCGCTGCTATGGACGTTAAGTATCTTGACAAGGAGTCTGTTCCTGCTTCCGTTCTTGCTGAGGAGGAGGCTATCCTCATTAAGCAGATGAAGGAAGATCCCAAGATGGCTAACAAGCCTGACAATATCCTTTCCAACATCGTTAAGGGTAGACTTGGCAAGTTCTATGAGAACAACTGCCTTCTTGAGCAGGCGTACGTTAAGGACGACTCTATGAGCGTTGCAAAGTACGTTGCATCTGTTGCTAAGGAGCTTGGCGGCTCTATCAAGGTTACCGGCTATGTTCGTTTCGACAAGGGCGAAGGTATCCAGAAGAGAGAAGAAGACTTCGGCGCAGAAATCGCAAAGATGATGAAGGGCTAATAAGTCCGTACATTCACCCGCATACTTCGGTATGCGGGTGTTTTTTTTGTAAAAAAAAGAGATACAGCTAATAAAGCGTATCTCTTTTAATATTATAATCTTATGGAAAAGTTATCTAAAAACAAACCAAAGCAATATGTAGCCAAGGATAAGAAGAGGGGAGCAGAGCATAAGTATAAGAAGACCGGTGGTAATCTTATCTACAACAACCTTTCCCTTAGGAGAGGTAAGCTTGCTTGATATCTTGCTTGTTATGTTATCAATAAATTTCATAATTAACTCCATTCTGCCGGTTTGGCAAGACCTTTACTTTAGATATTGTATCACAAAAAAAGGTGTAAGTCAATAGAAAAAATGCAAAAGTCGCTTTTTCGATTGAAATTTTTGTATTTATATGTTAAAATAATATAAAAACAAAGGGTAAAAACGGTATGAGCACAAATATAGAGATAGAAAAGAAATATATAATATTGCTTCCTGACGAAAAAGAGCTTTCCTCAATGGAAAATTACGAAAAAAGCAATATAACTCAAATTTATCTTTCATCCGAGGTAGGTGTCACTCACAGAGTGAGAAGTCGGGAAAAGTCGGGAAAGGTCGTCTACACGGAAACAAAGAAGATTCGCATTGACAAGTGCTCCTCATTTGAAGACGAAAGAGAAATCTCGGAGAATGAGTTTTTTGAACTTTGCAAAAATGCCAGAGCCGACTCGTCGCCTGTTATAAAAATCCGTCACAGCTTTCTTTACCTTGGTCAGCTTTTTGAAATTGACGCTTATCCCGAGTGGAAAAACACCGCAATTCTTGAAACCGAGCTGGATAGCAGAGAAAGCGTGGTTAGTTTCCCCTCATTTATAAAGATAGTCAGAGAAGTTACGGGAGAGAGAGCCTACTCCAATGCTTCTATGTCCAAGGCGTTTCCCAAAGAATCCTTTTAAATCTTCATAACATTGTAAAAAGAACCGACTTCAGCGAAGCCGGTTCTTTTATTTAATAAAAGGTTTGTTATTTGCTTTCTTCGCTTTTTTGCAAACTATGATGTTTATAGAGCATATATGCAGCAAATCCGAAAATAACAATGCTTATCCATTGAGAGGTGGATAAACCGAACCATATTCCACGTATTTCATCGCCACGCAAAAACTCTATGGCAAAGCGCATTACGGAATACGATATAAGGTAAATGTAAAGCAAAGCACCGTGAAGCTTTTTGCTTTTTCTTAAATTTAACAATACGAAAAACAAAGCTAAATTCAAGAATGCCTCTAAAAGAGAAGTAGGGAAACGACGTACGCCTACAACAGCCGGAACAAGGGGATTGTTGTTGGACATAAAGCCGAATTCGCTTTCAATTCCATAGCAGCATCCTGCCAGAAAGCATCCAACTCTTGCAAAGGAATGAAAAAGAGGAATAGATATAGCTCCGCAATCTGCGAAGTCATTGACATCCAGCTTTTTGAGTCTGATGTAAATAAATGCAAAAATTATTCCGCCTATAAGTCCGCCATAGAATACCGCACCGCCAAAAATGCTTCCAAGCACTGCAATAGCTTCTCGAAGTGAAGAGACTTTGAAGATAATATTCCAATACTTAATATTAGTTAAGCCGTAAAGCAAATGGCTTCCGATAAAAATTCCTATGCCCGAAAAAAGAATCACCAAAATTCCATCGCTGTCGCATCTGTTTCGGCTTTTTAGCAGATAGCAATAAACCCATGCTGCGATCAAAATTCCGATAATGCCGCACAGCGAATAGGTTGAAATAACTTTACCTAAAATAGTAATTTGAGGAAGCATTAAAACAGGTATGAACCCAAATAGGATGTTCCGGTGCTAGCACAAGCAACACATGCAAGGCAAGAAACGATGAAAAGACCGGACAAAACAGTACCGATGATACTAAGAACAAAGCCTGCCGTAGCAAGTCCGGAAGCTTTTCCGTTAGCTTCAATAGACTTCTTACGTCCTATAACACCGAGTACGATACCTACAATACCGCAAACAAGGAAAATCAAGTTGATGGGGAATGCTACTGCAAGGAACATGGAGAAAGCAGCACTGACTATACCAAGCACGAGCGCGGCTACAGACTGACCCTTACCCGCAGAAGACTGTGCAGGCATCTGCTGATACTGATACTGCTGGTACGGGGGCTGATACTGCTGCTGGTACTGAGGCTGCTGATACTGGGGCTGCTG
>JAZTXO010000137.1:0-6786 GCA_045636445.1 Eubacteriales bacterium
TCCTTTCCCTCGTATTTTATTGTAGGTATATTGTTGAATATTTCCATTTCTTCCTCCGTAAATTGTATTTTAAACCAGACTTTTACTAATTTAATTTTACTATATATCAACATTTATAGCAAGGCATTTTTTACATTTAAAGGGTAAAATTGTTCTTTTTTTTACAAAAGTGTAGACAACAAAAGGCCTATAATGTATAATAAAATCGGGAGGTGTATATGAGAACTTCTTATGATATTGAAAAGCTTGATGCTTTTTTGCAGAACTTTTATATTGTAACCGGAATAAAAATATCCGTCTTTGATGATGAGTATGTAAACGTGACCGAATATCCAAGACGAATGATAGACTATTGCGCTCTTATAAGGCAAACCGAAAAGGGAACAGAGGGGTGCAGACAGTGCGATATATCTGCCTTTAAGGAAGCGAAGCGTCGCAGGGGAATATATATTTATACCTGTCATGCAGGTATGACCGAGGCAGTTGCACCTATAATGCTTAACGAGAGTATTTTAGGCTACGTTATTTTATCTCATATGCTCCCGAAGGAAACCTTGAACTCCTCGGTTGAAAATGCCGTTGCGTTATCAGGTCAGTACGGTGTTGCTGAGGATGCCGCAAGAGAAGCAATTTCAAAAATGAAACCTACAAGCTATGAGAAAATAGAAGCTGCGGCAAAGCTTCTCGACGCTATTACTACCTATCTTAGAGTGACTAATTGGGTAAGTCTTAAAAACGAGGATTTGTCCTATCGAATTTCCAAATATATCGATGATAATCTCGGCTCAAATCTTGATACGGAGAGCCTTTGCCGAGCATTCTTTATCTCCCGCACAAAGCTTCACCAGCTTTCTATCGCAAACTATGGAGTAAGCATTACAAAATATATTTTGAAAAAAAGAATCAAAAAAGCGAAGGAATTAATTTCCGAGGGTGCTTCTATTGAAAGATGCGCAGAGCTGATAGGCTTTTCTTCATCGAATTATTTCAGCAAGGTATTTCGCCGTGAGTGCGGTATGTCTCCCAGTGAGTTCGCAAAAAAAAATAAATAACAGAAAGGTATATAATAATGAAAGAAAAAATTACTTTTGCTTTGTTTTTCGCTAACAGAGGATTTTTCCCCGGAGAGGTTATTGCCGATGCAAGACGTGAGATGTGCGAGGCAGTAAATAAGGCGGGATTTGATTACATACTTATGGATGAGGCTTCTACAAGATACGGTGCGGTTGAAACCATAGCCGAAGGAAAAAAGTATGCCGAATTTTTAGAGAGTAACAGAGGTAAATATGACGGTGTAATCGTATGTCTGCCTAATTTTGGAGATGAAAACGGTGCAACGGTTGCTCTTCGTAATGCGGGTGTGCCGATTCTTGTTCAAGCATATCCCGATGAAATTGGAAAAATGGACTTTGCCAGAAGACGTGATGCTCTTTGCGGCAAATTTGCAATTTGTAATCTTTTAAGACAGAATAATATTCCTTATACCCTTACGGAAAAGTTCGTAATTTCTCCCAAGGATGAGGAATTTTTGTCTGAACTTCAAAAATTCGGCGCTATCTGCCGCACAGTAAAGGGAATGAAGAGCTTCAATATCGGTGCAATCGGTGCTAGAACTACGGCCTTTAAGACGGTAAGAGTGGATGAGATGGCTCTTGCGTCAAAGGGAATAAACGTTGAAACCATAGATTTGAGTGAGCTTTTTGCCAGAGTGAGAAATATTTCGGAAGAAAAATGTGCCGAAATGAAGGCGAAAATACTTTCAATCACCGATTTTTCGGGTTACCCTGAAAAGAAGCTTGATATGATGGCTAAGGTGCAGGCGGCTATCGAGTCCCTTGTCTTTGACTACGATCTTGATGCGGTGGCTATAAGATGCTGGAACGAATTTGAAACAGAGCTTGGAATAGCTCCGTGCACGAGCCTTAGTCTGCTTAACGATATGGGTATTGCCGCAGCCTGCGAGGTTGACGTTGAAAACGCTGTTATGATGCGCGCTCTGGCTCTTGCTGCAGATTCTGCATCAACTCTTCTTGACTATAATAACAATTACGGAAGCTCTCTCGACAAGGCTATAATGTTCCACTGCGGTCCCGTTCCCGCATCAATGTGCTATGGCAAGGGGCAGGTGTGTGAACATTTGATGTTTAAGAAAACATACGGCGAGGGAAGCGGTGTCGGTGTGAACAAAACCGCAATCAAAGAGGGCAATATAACATTCGGAAGCGTAAAGACCGAAAACGGCAGAGTTTATGCATTCGTTACCGAGGCTGAATTTACCGATGACCTAATCGAGCCGGAGTTCTTCGGTTCAGGTAAGGTTGCAAAGAAAGAAAATCTTAACGCAGTTGCAAATTATATGGCTTCAAACGGTTACAAGCATCATGTATGCGTGACCTTCGGACATCTGCAAAATGTAATTTTCGAAGCACTTGGCAAATACCTTGGCTTCGACGTTGAAATTATTTAAGTGAGGTGCAAAATGAATAAGCTCGGTATCTTTATGAATTTCTGGGAGAAGACCTGGGATGCTGACCATGTTAAATATATAAATAAGGCAGCTGATATTGGCTTTGATATTCTTGAGTTTCAGGCGCAGGCGCTTCTTGATATGTCAAAGGAAAGAATGCGTGAGCTACGCTCCGTAGCTGAAGAAAGAGGCGTTGAGCTTACTTACAGTCTCGGACTTGATAAAAAATATGATATATCCTCTACCGATGAGAGAACAAGGCTTGGCGGTATAGATTATCTCAAAAATATAGTTGAAAGAGTCAACTTTATGAACGGAAGCATTATTTCCGGTGTTAGCTATGCGGGATGGGGAATTCCGGATGGAATGACCGACGATAAGAGCGCATACTTTGAAAACAGCGTAAAGAGTATGCAAAAGGTTCTTAAAACAGCCGAAGATTTTGGCGTAACCTATTGCGTTGAAGCTGTAAATCGTTTTGAAGGAGTGCTTATAAACACCGCTGAGGAAGCTTTGCGATACGTAAATGAATTTGACAGTGATAACATCGGTGTTCTTCTTGATACATACCATATGAACATTGAAGAAAAATCTATCGGTGACGCTATTCGCCTTGTTGGCGATAAGCTCTACGGCTTCCATACCGGTGAGAACAACCGTACTCCTCCCGGAAAAGGACATCTTAATTGGGACGAGATTTTCTCGGCTCTTGCCGATATAAATTATAAAGGACGCATAGTTTCCGAGCCCTTTGTAATGACCGGCGGAGAAGTCGGCAGAGCTATCTGCACCTGGCGCAATCTTGTACCCGATACCTCCGAAGAGGCTCTTGACAGAGAAGCAAAGGAGCTTTTGGAATTTGAAAGGTCTATGATAAGAAAATACGCTAAATAATAAAAACACAGCGGAAGCACCTAAATTTGTGGGCTTCCGCTGCGCTTATATTAAAGAACATCAGCTATATCGTAAATAAGCCTTTCGGTTTTTGCCCAGCCGAGGCAGGGGTCTGTTACAGATTTTCCGTAAACCGAGTTTTCGCATATCTTCTGTGCTCCGTCCTCGATATAGCTTTCAATCATAAGTCCCTTGACAAGATTTCTCACGTCTGCCGAATAGCGACAGCTATGGAGAATTTCCTTGGCAATTCTAATCTGTTCAAGGTAGTTTTTACCTGAATTTGAGTGGTTTGTATCAACAACAACTGCCGGATTTTCAAGTCCTGAATCCTCGTAGGCTTCAAAGAGATGATAAAGATCCTCGTAATGATAGTTAGGGTGAGATTTGCCCTGCTTATCAACGTATCCTCTGAGAATTGCGTGTGCGTAAGGATTTCCCGCACTCTTAACTTCCCAACCACGGTAGAGAAATACGTGAGAGGATTGAGCTGCCTTGATAGAGTTCATCATAACGGTTATGTCACCCGAAGTAGGGTTTTTCATACCGACGGGTATATCAAGACCTGATGCAGTAAGTCGGTGTTGCTGATCCTCTACCGACCTTGCACCTACTGCACAGTAAAGAAGGAGGTCGGAAAGGTATCTGTGGTTTTCGGGATAAAGCATCTCGTCGGCACAAGCGAAGCCGGTTTCGGAAAGCGCTCTTAAATGAAGCTTTCTTATAGAGATAATGCCCTTAAGCATATCGGGTTGACTTGCGGGATCGGGCTGGTGAAGCATACCCTTGTATCCCTCGCCGGTAGTTCTCGGCTTGTTTGTATAAATTCTCGGAACGATCATTATTTTGTCGCTAACCTTGTCCTGCACCTTGCGAAGACGTGAGATGTAATCTATGACTGCATCCTCTCTGTCGGCAGAGCAAGGGCCTATTACAAGCAGAAATTTGTTCGATTCTCCCGAGAAAATTTTATTAAGCTCGGACAGCTGATTTTCACGAAGCTTTGTAAGCTCTTTTGTTAAAGGAAACTGCTCTTTTACGTCTTTTGGGATAGGCAGCTTCCTGTAAAACTCCATATTCATTTTATTGTACCTCTTTTATTTAACTATTTTGTCGGTTTGTCAAAAAGAGAACGTCTTGCGCTTGATGCGCGCATCTTTTCTCTCATTCTCTTGCCGTCCTCATTTGCAAGGTAGCTTCTGAATTCGGCAAATTCCTCAATAAATTTATCCATTTCAGAGAGCAAAGCATCCTTGTTCATAAGGAAAAGCTCCGACCACATTCTGTCATTTATTTTTGCAATTCTTGTAAGGTCTCTAAAAGAGTCGCCCGTATATTTTTCAAGTCCCTCGGAATCGTTGCAGTTCATAAGAACGACCGCAATACAGTGAGTAAGCTGGGAAAGAAAGGCAATCATTTCATCGTGTTTTTCAGGGGTAAGCTCGGAAATACGCAAAAAACCTAAAATCTCGCCTAACTGTTTGCAGATTTTGACAGCTCCTCTTGTGTTTTTCTCAGTAGGTGTTACAATGTAGTTTGCACCCTCGAAAACCTTTGGGTCGGCAAATTCAACACCCGATCTTTCACGTCCCGCCATAGGGTGTGCCGGAATATATTCCACGTCATCACGTAAAATTTCCTGCACCTTGTAAACCACCTGACTTTTTACACCCGTAACGTCGGTAATAAGTGTGCCGGGCGTAAAGAGATGCTGGTATTTTTCTATCCATTCAATAAACGTGGTAGGGTAAAGAGCAAATACTATAAGTTGCGAAGATGCAATAAGCTCCTCTTCCACCTCGGACGTACCGTAGCTTATCATATTATGCTCCAACGCATAACGAATATCTGCATCTTCCTTTGTAATACAGCTTACGTTGTATCCGTTATCGGTCAAAGCTTTTGCATAGCTTCCGCCGATAACTCCGAGTCCTATTATTAATATTTTGGTATTTTTGTCAAGTTTCATAAGTCGCAAATTTAATTCCCAATTTTTTTATATGGTCAAAAAAGCAGGGATAACTTTTTTTGACCGCCTCGCAACCGTCTATTTCTCCACCGAATTTACTTGCCAAAACCGCAAGCGACATAACTATTCTGTGGTCGTTATGTCCCAAAAGAAGCTCGGTTGGAGTATGCAGCTCGGTTTTGTGAACGATTACCTCGTTTTCAAGAACTTCAAGGTCTGCGCCGAATTTTGCGAGTTCAAGAGCCATAACCGAAGCTCTGTCGCTCTCCTTAATTTTTAGCCTTTTAGTACCTGTAAATCTTGCGCCGCCCTTTGCCGCAGCAAGGGTGAACAGTATAGGCCCAAGGTCGGGGCAGTCCGAAATATCAAGTGTTGGCGCGCCCGAGTCTAAGGCTTTATAATACTCCTTATAGATTTTATCGCCTTGAAGACTCTCCTTATTCAATCCGTCAACCGTTACCTCTCCGTCAAGGAGGTTAAATGCGTCGGGGAATGCCGCCCCCGAAAAGTCACGTTCAACAAAAACACTCCCCGATGAATGATAGCTTTGACCGCCCTTTATATATAGCGTTCTTTCGTCTTCCCAGACGACAGAAACACCAAACTTAGCCATTGCGCTGCGTGTTAATTCAATATACGAGCGACTTTCGACCTCTGTTGTAAGCCGTATTCTCGAGTCGCTATTCAGTACCGAAAGGGCAAACATAAGTCCGGTTATAAATTGACTTGAAACGTTACCCGCAAGAGAATATTCTCCCGGAGGAAGCGGCCCTTTTACGATGATTTTATCCTTTGTTTGCTTGTATTTTAGACCTTTTTCACGACAGATATTCTCGTAAGCCGTCATAGGACGCTCCATTAGCCTCGGCGCTCCGATAAACTCTGTCTCGTTTCCCGAAAGCAATGCAAGTGGAAGCATAAATCGCAAGGTGCTTCCGCTTTCACGGCAATTAAGCGCTCTTTTCGGAGCAGCCTTTTTTATATTACCTCCGGAAATTTCGGCAATCGAGCCGTAAAGCAGAGCCGAAATTCCAAGCTCCGAAAGGCAATCTACCGTTGCAATCACGTCGTCGCAAAGTGTTACGTCAACTATTTTTGTATTTTCTTCTGCAAGAGCCGCTGAAATCAGGAGTCTGTGAGCCATACTTTTTGACGCAGGCGGCACAACTCTTCCATTGGCTATGCTTTTTTCAATTTTTACTCTCATTTTTTCTCTTTTATATGCTCAACAAGTGCATCAATTGCTTCAAGATAGCCGTTGACTCCGTGGCCGGTTATGGTCTTTATACAAGCCGAGCGTATATAGCTTACCTGCCTGAAATCCTCTCTCTCTTCTACTTTTGAAATGTGTATTTCAACGCAGGGAAGGCTTGTTGCACATACCGCATCAAGGAGAGCTATGCTTGTGTGGGTATAAGCTCCGGGATTGATAACAATACCCGCAGCACCCTCGAAG
>JAZTXO010000138.1:0-6050 GCA_045636445.1 Eubacteriales bacterium
AAACAAAAAGAGCATCCGCAAGGGATGCTCTTTTTGTTTGGCAGCGGAACCTGGATTCGAACCAAGAATATCGGAGTCAGAGGCCGGTGTGATACCCTTTCACCATTCCGCTAAATATAAATTGAAAAATGCCGTTTGGATTTCGTGCTTAAGTATTTTATCACAAGTTTTTTTGTTTGTCAATAGCTTTTTGCAATTTTGTTTGATTTTTGTTGGAAATATTTTTACAGTTTTTTGGGTTTTTGTTGTTTTTTCAACATAATTCTCTTGACTTTTGTGGTATAATATAGTTACAAAGCGGAAAGGATTAACAGTTTATGGAAAAGAAAAACAACACAAATGCACTTTTTAATATCGGTTACGGTCTTTACGTTATAACCTCAAACGACGGTATAAAGGACAACGGAATGATAGCAAATACCGTTTCCCAGCTTACAAGCTCTCCTATTCGTATATCGGTTACGCTGAATAAGAATTCATATACTCACGACGTTGTAAAAAAATCGGGAATAATGAACGTAAACTGTCTTTCTACCGAAGCCCCCTTTAAGGTATTCGAAGCCTTTGGCTTCACAAGCGGAAGAGATACCGATAAATTCAAAGATTGTCAGCCTAACAGATCTCAAAACGGACTTGTGGTTTTGCCAAAATACATAAATGCTTTTATGTCGCTTAAGGTTACCGATTACATCGACCTCGATTCTCACGGAATGTTTATTTGCACACTTGAGGAATGCGACGTTTTGTCCGACAAGGAAACTATGACCTACACCTATTACCAGAAAAACGTGAAGCCAAAACCCGAATCCAACGAGAAAAAGGGATGGGTATGCTCTCTTTGCGGCTACGTTCATGACGAAGAGGAGCTTCCCAAGGACTTTGTTTGCCCTTGGTGCAATCACGGCGCTGAATTTTTTGAAAAAATAAGCTAAAAGGACGAAAATCGACAATGTACGAGCTTATCAAAGCCATTGGAAATACATATTATATCGACTCTCCGTCAAAAATCGGAGTTGTAAAGCTTTCCAACAGTAACGTTTGTCTTATAGACAGCGGAAACAACAAGGAAACCGGCAAAAAAATCAAGAAAATTCTGGATGCGGAAAGCTGGAATCTGACAAAAATCCTTGTTACCCACTCCCACGCTGATCATATAGGCGGCAACAAATACCTTGCCGACCAATACGGCTGCAAAATTTACGCTCACGAAATCGAGTGCGATTTTACAAGGCACACAATTCTTGAACCTGCATTCCTTTACGGAGCAAATCCGCCGGTGGAGTTGAGACACAAATTTCTTCTTGCGGAAAAGAGCGATGCCGACTTTTTGACACTCGATGATCTGCCCGAAGGTTTTTCAGCATTTGAAATGCCGGGACATACCTTTAATATGGTAGGCTACCGCACCCCCGACGATGCAGTTTTCATCGCAGACTGTCTGTCAAGCGTCGAAACTCTTGACAAATACGGAATAGGATATATTTACGACGTTGAGGAATACCTTAACACTCTGGAAAAGGTAAAACGCCTTGATGCAAAAATATTTATTCCATCTCACGCACCTGCAACCGATGACATTTCCCCTTTAGCCGATTACAATATCAAAAAGGTAAACGAGGTCTGCGAGGCTATCGTTGACATCTGCGAAGAGCCGAAAACGACAGAAGATATTCTCTCCGAGCTTTTCGAAAAGTACTCTCTTACAATGAATTTCGAGCAATACGCTCTTGTCGGAAGCGCCTTGCGTTCCTATCTTACCTACCTTTCTTCAAAGGGAAAAATTTTGCCGTTCTTCAACGCAAACAAACTCTATTTCGAAGTAATTTAAAGTGAAAACGACAAATAATGTAAACATTACTTGTCGTTTTCGTCGTATTTCTCAAATTTTATAACAAAGGTTCTAAACTATAAAAGTTTAAAATGATTTTTATTATTCTCTATTATTCCCTCTTTTTTAAGCTTTCCGATTTCTACCGAAAGACCACTTCTCTCAACCTCAAGATAATCGGCAAGTTCCTGGCGGTCAAAGGGGATATTGAAGCTGTTCTTGCCGTTATTTTTCGCTTGCAGAGCAAGATAGCTAAGGAGCTTTTCTCTGGTTGTACGTTTTGACGTGACCTCTATACGCTGGTGGAACATTATAGTTTTGTCAGCAAGATCCTTCATTAAATTATATATAAGCTGATGGTGATGACCGCAACCGTTTTTGCAGGTGTGGAGAATATGAGAGCAGTCTATAAACATTATTTCCGACGGCTCGTTTGCAATAACCGAAACCGGCAAAGACTCAATCTCTGCACAAGCAAAAGCTTCAGCAATAACCTGCGAAGGTGATGCCTCGGAAAGTATACTTCTGTTTCCGAAATAGTCCACTTGGACTATCTGTGCCGAGCCTGATAGGACTATACCTATATATTTTGCAGGCGAACCTTCGGCAAAAACCGTATATTTTTTATCAAAGAACGAAACCTTTGCTCCAAGGCAGCTTAACATTCTCAACAGACTTTCGTCCTCAATTTCAAAAAACAAAGGACATTTTTTTAAAATTTCCAGATATTTTTTCATATTTCCTCTTCTTTTGTTGAATTTTCAACATACTTGACGCTATGATTATACTATAATATTGTCAGAATATCAAGGAGGAAACGCAAAAATGATTAGAAAAATCATTAAAATAGACGAAGAACGTTGCAACGGATGCGGCATTTGTGCCGATGCTTGTCACGAAGGTGCTATCGAAATGATAAACGGCAAGGCAAAACTCACTCGCGAGGACTATTGCGACGGACTTGGCGACTGTCTGCCCGCCTGCCCTGAGGGTGCTATCAGCTTCGTTGAAAAAGAAGCTCCTGCCTACGACGAGGATGCTGTCAATGCGGCTAAAATGCAAAAACAGAGCGTAAAGCTTCCCTGCGGATGCCCCGGTACACATTCAAGAGCCTTCAAACGAGATGAAGAGCCTGCCTCTTCGGTACAAAATTCCAGCCGACTTATGCAGTGGCCCTGCCAAATAAAGCTTGTGCCTGTAAACGCCCCTTACTTTGACGGTGCAAATCTTCTTATTGCGGCAGACTGTACGGCATACGCTTACGGAAATTTTCACAACGACTTTATTCGTGGTCATATAACTCTTATCGGATGTCCCAAGCTTGACGATGGAGATTACTCCGAAAAGCTTACGGCTATAATTAGAAACAATAATATTAAGAGTGTAAAAATCGTGAGAATGGAAGTTCCTTGCTGCGGCGGTATTGAAAACGCAGCCAAGAAAGCCATAAAAGAAAGCGGAAAATTCATTCCGTGGCAGGTCGTTACAATTTCCACCGACGGAAAAATTATTGATTAAAATAAATAAAATTAAAACTCAAGGAGATAATTTATTATGTGTGAAAACAAGTTCTTTATTTGTAAGAAATGCGGCAATATTGTTGGAATGGTACATTCCGGCGGCGGAACGCTGGTTTGCTGCGGAGAGAAGATGAGTGTACTTGAAGCGGGCGTTGTAGAAGCCAGCCGCGAAAAGCATATTCCGGTTGTTACCGTTTCGGGCGACAAGGTACACGCTTTTGTTGGCTCTGTGGAGCATCCTATGACCGAGGAGCACAGCATTACCTGGCTTTACCTTGAAACCGAAAGAGGCGGTCAGCGCAAGTGCATAAAACCCGGAGAGAAACCAGAGGCAACCTTTATCCTTAACGGCGAGAAGCCTATTGCGGTTTACGCATACTGCAACCTTCACGGCCTTTGGAAAACAGAAATATAACAAAACAAACATTAACTGACAATAACTTGATTTTAAAGGAGAATTTACTATGAAAAAATACGTTTGTGACGCATGCGGTTGGGAATACGACGAGGCGGCAGGTTTGCCCGAGCAGGGTATTGCTCCCGGTACAAAGTTCGAGGATCTTCCCGAGGATTTCGAATGCCCTCTTTGCGGAGTCGGCAAGGATCTTTTCAGCGAAGCATAATTTAATCACATAAAAGCGATTATGAATGAAAAATGGGAAATCGGGAATACGTGTTTATTAAGGTTACGACCTCACAACCGTAATTTCTGATTTCTCATTTGGAATTTCACAGGTTGGAGGAGAATCTTATGAGTCTTGTGTTACTTACCGCACTCGGAGTTGGCGGAGCAACCGTCATCGGCGCAGTTATCGGATTTTTGTTCAAAAAAATATCCCATACATTCTCGGACATCGTTTTGTCCTTTGCAGCAGGTGTTATGATGGCTGCGGCAGTGCTAGGACTTATTATACCGTCTCTGGAGCATGGAGGTAAATTCGGACTTGTCATTACGGTTTTGGGGATTTTTGCAGGCGCTGTATGCCTCAACCTGGTGGACAAGCTTGTTCCTCATTTACATAAGCTGGCAGGTGCGGACATTGAGTCTCACAACAACAAGGATTTAAGCCGAGTTTTGCTTTTTGTTACGGCTATTGCAATCCATAATCTCCCCGAAGGTATTGCCGCAGGCGTTGGTTTTGGCTCGGATAACACCTCTCAAGCGCTTGTTATCGCCGGTGGTATCGCTCTTCAGAACATTCCCGAGGGTATGGTTATTATAGGCCCTATGCTTGCTGCGGGAGTCAAACCCAAGCGTACACTAGTTTTGGCGATGATGACCGGTGCCGTTGAGGTTGTAGGCACACTGCTCGGCTACTTTGCTGTCAGCGTTGCCTCGGCAATTCTGCCATTTGCTTTGGCATTTGCAGGCGGAACGATGCTATACGTTATCAGCGACGAAATGATTCCCGAAACTCATGCCCACGGTCATGAACGAGGTGCAACCTACGCACTTCTTGCAGGATTTTGTCTTATGCTGATTACCGACGTGCTTCTTGGTTGATTTTTTAAGAAAACGGTTGCTCAATACCTCTTGGTAAAGAACAACCGTTTTTTCATTTATGTAAATTGTTATTATTTTTATGCTTTTTAAAAAGCTACGGATGCGAAATCAACGCGACAGTTCTTTTATTTCAAAGATTATCGTGATAAGGGAAAGTGCCGTGACAGCAATCGCAACAACTATCATTCCGGGTTCGTTCAGGTTGTCCGCAAACACTTGCAAAAGAAAAGTCAACATCGCTGTTACAGCTATAAAAATGCAAAGGAACGATAAAAATTTCCACCCCGTAATAATTTGCAAAATTTTTGGAATCAAGCAAATAATACAAACACCCGCAACCATTGCAGAACACTCGGATACAGACCGATAAGTCAAAACATCACTGCTATTAGGACCTTGTGCAACACAATAGTCGGCGTATGTTCCGATTACAGCACACAATATAAAAACAATAGTATAAATACAAAAAAGCGGAAGTCCTCTTCTTCTCATAACAGAAAGCTCTCCTTAACGTGTTTGATGTTATTTTAACACACAAAAAACAGTTTGTCAATATGCTTCTTTTACGCTGATAACTTTGATTTCGATAATATATATTACTCTTTTTTGATTTTTATCATACACCCGCCAATCAGCAAAAAAGTGCGCAGCCGAAGCCACGCACTGAAAAATGCAAAAACTCTAAGTAAACGAGAGCTTTGTTTTATTAAATTTGTTCTTTTAAGGTTTTGCAGCTAGAGATCAACATTCGTCTGATTCGACCACAAAGATTACGGTAATTCTTGAAGGTTTCTTCGTTTACAGTGTTAGTGTTAAATAACAATTTAAGCCAACCTTCGGTTTCGCTGCATTCTTTAAGGGCTATTTCGAACTTTGAAATCATATCGGACTTACTCTGTCCGTAATTTGCTTCACGAATATTAGCATAAACACTGCTTGAACTTTTACGTATTTGGAACAAGGTATTCGATGGTGCTTTTATGTTTCGACAAAGCAATTCTATTTCTGTTGCAAGTTGTTCGGAATATATAAGTAAATAATTTTTTGACATAACGTCACCCCTCTTTGAGTGTATTATATCATAGAGTCTAACCAAAATCAAGGCGTAAGCCTTGCATATCATCAATTTCGGAGAAATTGCATATCACCAACACGAAGTGTTGCATATCATCATTGCGAAAGAGTATACAGCCTTTGG
>JAZTXO010000139.1:0-2891 GCA_045636445.1 Eubacteriales bacterium
ACCGATAAGGACCTTATGAAGTTCGGCGTTGCGGCGAAGGTTACCGAGATCCTCGACCGCGAGGGTCTTGCATATGAGATCCTCGATGACGTTAAGGCTAATCCCACCATCGAGAACGTACAGAACGGCGTTGAAAAGTTCAAGGCTTGCGGCGCTGATTACCTCATCGCTGTCGGCGGCGGCTCTGTAATGGACACCGCAAAGGCTGTCGGCATCATCATCAACAACCCCGAGTTCGCTGACGTACGTTCCCTTGAGGGTGTTGCTGACACCAAGAATAAGTGCGTAACCATCATCGCCGCTCCCACCACCGCAGGTACCGCAGCAGAGGTTACCATCAACTACGTTATCACCGACGTACAGAACAAGCGCAAGATGGTTTGCGTTGACCCCCACGATATTCCTATGGTGGCAGTTGTTGACTCCGACCTTATGGCTTCTATGCCCAAGGGTCTTACCGCCGCTACCGGCATGGACGCTCTTACCCACGCTATCGAAGGCTACATCACCGGCGGTGCTTGGACTCTTTCGGATATGTTCCACACCGAAGCTATCAGAATTATTGCAAAGTCGCTTCGCGCAGCAGTAGCAGGCGAGGCAGAGGGCAGAGAGGGAATGGCTCTCGGTCAGTACATTGCAGGTATGGGCTTCTCTAACGTTGGACTTGGTATCGTTCACTCTATGGCTCACCCCCTCGGTGCGCTTTACGACACCCCCCACGGCGTTGCTAACGCTATCATTCTTCCCACCGTTATGGAGTACAACGCTCCCGAAACCGGCGAGAAGTACAGAGAAATCGCACGCGCTATGGGCGTTAAGGGCGTTGACGATATGAGCGTCGAGGAATACCGCGCGGCAGCTGTGGCAGCTGTAAAGCAGCTTTCTCTTGACGTTGGAATTCCCGCAGACCTTAAGGACATCGTAAAAGTTGAGGACGTACCCTTCCTTGCACAGTCTGCCTTCGACGATGCCTGCCGTCCCGGCAACCCCAGAGCAACCTCTGTTGAGGAAATCACAGCTCTCTATATGAGCCTTCTTTAATACAAAGAATTCTCCTCGATTATCTTACGGCTAAATTAAAGTGGCATATTTTGCCCATGAAGGTCGTTTGTTTCCACTCGCATTAGGGTTTATAGCTTCGCAATAACTCTAAACTAAAAAAGCCAAGCGTGGTTTTGCCACGCTTGGCTTCTCTTTTTTAATCCTCTATTCCTGCAATTTCACCGACACCTTTTAGTATGTATTTCGGTCTGTATGCAAAGTCCTTTACGGTTTCGGTAGTGGAAACACCCGAAAGCACAAGAACCGTATCCATTTCGCTTTCTATACCTGCGATAATGTCGGTATCCATTCTGTCGCCGATAATTGCAGCATCCGAGCGTGATATGCCAAGGCTTTTCAGCGCATGACGCATCATAAGCGGGTTAGGCTTGCCTACAAAGTAGGCTTTTTTGCCGGTTGTCAGCTCGATTGGAGAAATCAAAGCGCGACAAGCAGGGATAATACCCTCTTCGGAGGGGTCGGTAAGGTCGCTGTTTGTGCCTATGAGCTTCGCTCCGTTCATAACAAGTCGGGAAGCCTTTTCGATCTGCTCATAGTTAAGAAATTTGCTTGATCCGAAAACAACGTAGTCGGGGTTTACGTCATTCATGCTGAAGCCTGCTTCATACATAGCGTAGGTCAAACCAGGCTCGCCAATTACGTAAACAGATCCGCCCTCGCATTGGCTTCTAAGGAAGGAAGCGGTTGCAAGAGCGCTTGTATAAAAATGATCCTCGCTTACGTTAAGTCCCATTCTTGCAAGCTTTTGAGCAAGTTCTCTCGGTGAGCGTCCCGAGCCGTTCGTTAAGAAAAGATATTTCTTTTCGTTGTCCTCAAGCCATTTTATAAATTCCTTTACGTGGGGAAGGAGCTTGTTTCCGTGATATATAACTCCGTCCATATCACAAATAAAGCCTTTTTTACTTCTAAGATCGGTGTAGTCCATTTTAACTGTCCTCTGTTTTTTGTTTTCTAATATAATTATAATCCTCTTTGTGTCGATATTCAAGGTATTTTGCAAAAAAATAACAAAGTCTTAAACTTCCTCAAAACAAAGCTTTTTGTGTGCCAAATCCCACGACTTGTGCAGTATTTTATACCCAGCCGAGTTTATTTTGTACGTTTGAAATATTCTTATACAAATTTGAGAAAAACCCTTGACAGACGTATATAAATTTGTTAAAGTAGAGGTGGCTTCGGCCCAAAAAACACTTGCACGAAAGGATGCTTTAAAATGAAAAAAGTAAGATTTGCGGTTGTTGGCGTCGGCGGTCTCGGCCCTCGTCACATCTGGGGAATTCAAGAGCACAGCGATATGGCGGAGCTCATTTGCGTTTGCGACATTGATGAGAAGGTTGCCAGAGAGTGCGCAAAGAAGTACGGTGACGTAAAGTATTACACCGATTATTACAAAATGCTTGAGGACGGCGGATTTGATTGCGTTGTTCTCGTAACTCCCGACCAGATTCACAGAGAGCATGCAGTTGCGGCTTGTGACAAGGGTTACCACGTTCTTTGCGAAAAGCCTCTTGCGCAGACCGTTGAGGATTGCAATGCTATGATCGAGGCGGCAAAGAGAAACGGCGTAAAGTTTATGACCGGTCAGGTTGCCAGAAAGTCACCCGGATTTGCTAAAGCAAAGGAGCTTGTTGACCAGGGTAAGATAGGAGAGCTCTTCTTCGTTGAGTCGGAGTATGCACACGATTACCAGTTCCTCACCCCCGCTTGGCGTAAGGACCCCGTAAACCTTCGTTATTCTATCATCGGCGGCGGCTGCCACGCAATCGACCTTCTCCGTTGGATCGCAGGCGATCCCACCGAGGTTTACGCTCTGTCCAACCGTAAGTGTC
>JAZTXO010000140.1:0-8306 GCA_045636445.1 Eubacteriales bacterium
TAGAATAACAGAAAATAACACTACGCCCCTTGGGCAGATCGGAGATAATATGTCGGAAAAGAGACAGGGCTATATCAGCTGGGACGAATACTTTATGGGAGTTGCACAGCTGGCGGCTGAGCGTTCAAAGGACCCCAGCACCCAGGTAGGCGCTTGCATCGTTGACGGAGAGAAAAGAATTCTCTCTACCGGATACAACGGCTTCCCTCACGGATGCTCCGACGACGATTTCCCTTGGAACAGAGATGACTCTAAGGGCGAAACAAAATATCAGTTCGTTGTTCACGCAGAACTTAACGCAATTCTTAACGCAAGCGGTAAAAATCTTAACGGCTCAACCGTTTACGTTGCCCTCTTCCCTTGTAACGAATGCGCAAAGGCAATAATTCAGTCGGGAATTACAGAGGTAGTTTATCTTTCGGATAAATATCACAATACCCCCTCTACTGTTGCATCAAGAAGAATGCTTAACGCAGCGGGAGTAAAGCTTACGCAGCTTAAACCAACAAAAGCACAGCTTGTGCTTAAATTTGAAGAATAATTCCATAGCTCGGCATTTTATGCCGAGCTTTTTTTATTCAAAGTATTTCCTTATTTCTTCAAGCGAAGCTAGAAAGCTTCCCTGCACCATACCGCTCTTTCCGCCGCCTCTGCCCGTAAGGACTGCGTTAATTTCTTTAATCTGCTTTGAAAGATCTACGCTTTCGGAAGCAAGAACGTATTTGTAGTCTCCGTCCTCACCGGATATAGCGACGGTTATTCCGCCCACTCTTCCTTTGTAGGCATTTGCAAATGCTCGAAGTTCGTCAAAGGAGAAGTTGTCAAGAACGCATACGGCATTTTCTTTAACGTCGGGAAGCGATGCGGCATTTGCTTTCGCAAGAGCTTCTCTTGTATGCTTTAGGGCGTTTTTCAGCTCCTCGGTATCCTTCATATTCTTCTCGAGAGTTTCGGCGGTATCCGCCTGGGGAGCAGAAAGAAGGGCTGAAATTTTCAAAATGTTTTCGTATTTATTACGGTAATCCAACAAGGCTCGCCTACCAGCCACCATCCAAATACGAGTACCGCCTCTGTGCTTCATAAAGTCAAGTATCTTTATAAGTCCTACTTCCCCGGTTTTCGAAACGTGAGGTGCACAGCAAGCACAGGCATCAATATCGCCTATTGTCACAAGACGAACGCTGTCATCCGCTTCTATTTTAGAGCGATAAGAAAGTGTGGAAAGTATTTCTTTGCCGGGAAAATAGGCTTTTACTTCAAGATTATCAAAAACCGCCTTGTTAGCAATTTCCTCAACCAAATCAAGCTGTTCTCTTGTAAGATAAGCGTTAATATCAAAGGTCACCTCATCATCGCCAAGATGGAATCCTACGTTATCGTAGCCGTAAAGAGAGTGTATAACACCGCAAAGAATATGCTCTGCGGTATGCAATTGCATTTTATCAAATCTAGCGTCAAAATCTATAACACACCAAGCCGCCTCGGCTTCAAGGTTGCTTTCAAGAAGATGATAAATAACTCCATCGCACTCGCGAACGTCAATAACCTTTATTCCGCCTATCGTTCCCGTGTCAGCACTTTGTCCGCCCTCTTCGGGGAAAAAGGCGGTTTGGTCGAGAACGACCTCGTATCCATTATCAACCTTATTTGAGGATAAAACCTTAGCTTCGAAGCTTTTTATGTATGCGTCATCATAGTATAGCTTTTTAGTCATTATAAATCTCCGTACAAATCCTCGTCAAAAAGCGACCAAGGATATTCGTTTAAATCGGGCAGTTTTGTGGCAAGAATTTTTTCGCCAAACAGCTCTGTTGACAAGCGATAAGAAAACAGCGCCGGCATTTTTGAAAGATTATCCTTGCTACCGTATTTTCCGTCTCCGCATATAGGAGCTTTCCTTGATGCGAATTGCACTCTGATTTGATGAAATCTTCCGGTCTTTAGCTTTACTTTAACAAGAGTTTTAACACCCTTGTCGGTTTGTACCGACGAAACTGATACAAAATCCAGCTCGGCAGACTTAACACCTGCCCTTTCCTTATCAACAACAAAAGCCTTTGATGCTCTTGAGTCCTTGTAAATCAAATCTTTAAGTGTGCCGCCCTCAAGAAATCCGTCAAATACCGCAAGATATTCCTTGCCGATCCCCTCACCGCTGACAAGTCTCGACAACTCAGCCGCAGCTCTCTTATTTCTTGCAAAAATCAAAAGTCCGCCAACGACTCTGTCAAGACGGTGAACAAGATAAAGTTCAGAAGACTCACCCCTAGAAGCTAATTTCTCGGAAGTAAGAGTTAAAGCATCTTTATCACCGCTCGGATCGGGTTGAGACGGAAGTCCTGCCGGCTTATAGACAACAACACAATTTTTATTTTTAAATACGAATTCCATATTTTTAATTTAATATAGGCTGCACGCTATCAGCGGCAGCCTATAATTTTAAGCCTTTTTCTTAATGTTTATTATTCGGTACACAACCGGAACAAGCACCATATTTACCGTAATTTCAATAAGGAAATTTATACTGATAAACGTACCGATTACAACAGCAAGATTTCCGTCAAAGAATATAAGCGAACCGATAAGAAATACACCCGTATTTACAAATGTTGCGCTTGCAGCGGCAACCAAAACCGCAAAATATCTGTTGATCTTTTCAGCGAGTTTGTAAACCAAAGCGGCAGCAAATCCAGCCAAACATCCCTTTGCGATTACGGTAACTATCGTACCAAAAGCGTTAAACGACATAAACGAAGCAGTGCCGGGCAGCATAAGCACAACCGCACCGAAAACAAAACCAAGCCATGTTCCGGCACCCATTCCGCACAAAGCAGCTCCGATAACGATAACCGGCACGGAAAGAGCAAGTTCAAAGGTTGCAATTTTTATTGGAATAAACTGCAAAACGACAACAATAGCAGTAAGAACCGCAAGATAAGTCATTTTTTTAATATCAAGTTTTTTGTTCATAATTCGTCTCCATAAAACTGATTTATGACATAATTATAGCACAGTTTAAATGTTTTTTCAAGATATTTTCATATTTTTGTTTGACCCGCATTATTTTGACTTTGATTTTACCTTTATTGCTTCACCGCCGAGGAGTGCAATCATTTTCACTGCAGTTATATCGAAATCGTTTGCCATAACCGTAAGCGGTTTGTCAATATTTCCCTCGGAAATAATTTTAACCTTATATGCGTTTTCCGAAATCAGACAACGCTCTTTCATTTTGTTAATATCGACGATTTCGCCCGCTGTAAAGTTTGAAGATAAATCTCCTATCGCAACGCTTTCCGAAGCAGTACCAAAGGTGTAAACACTACCCGATTTTTTAATCATATTTTTTGCAAGCTTTGACGAGAGTAGCTCGTTAGCACTTTCGGGTGTGACGGTGAAAAATCTACTCTGGAATGATAAATCCCCGTCGTCTTTCTTTTGAATTTCTCCACCCGAAGCCGTGTTTGCTCTCATAGCAATTCCGGCAATATCTTTATCAATTTCCGCAGATTTAAAAACGTAAAACGCACATACAAAAATCAGAAGAATAACAGCACAAAATGCAAGAGCAACGGCCAAGCTTGAAGTTTCATTTTTTATTTTTTCAGGTGTAAATTCAAGGCAGTAATTAGAATTCAAGGTTTTTGCATACACAACGCCATCCTTTTCAACGTTGTAAATGTCAGGCAAATCTTCACTTTCAGAAGCATTCGCAACAACAAATCCTTCATCCTTGTACTCTAAAAAAATCCTCTTCGGACTAATTAAAACTTCTATATTGTCAACCATAGAATAAGAATATTCTCCACCATAACCGAACACAACAGCCAAACTGTATTTTCCCGAATCATCAACGTTTTCAACCTCTATTTTGGGTTCAAGAGAAACCATCTTTCCGTCCTTGTACCAACAATAGGTTATCTCGCCGTAAGGCAAAAGCGGATGATAGATTTCACCCGGAGAAAGAACTCTTTGCTCTCCGTCATACACAAAATTCACTCCATTGATTTGAAAATCGGGAGCTGCCAGAGAATATGAGGCTTCAATCGTCATATCCCCCTCAATAGAGTATCCTTCCCCGACAACAGCATCGCCCCATTCCCAACCATCGAATTTATATCCCAACGGAGCTTCTTGCATCGGTACATCAAGCAATTCTCCCAAAAACTTATAAACCGAATAGGAATACCCCTCTTCGTTCACGTAATTAATTCTGCAAAGCCGGATTTCATTTCCGTATTTATTATAGCAAATTACCGGCGGAAAATAGTTTTTTTCATTTCCAAAAAGCTTTTCCGAGGGTATTTCTTTTTGAAATAAGATTTTAAGAGGCTCGCTTGACGTGTATTTTTCACCGTCTTTTGTCAGTAAAACGTTGCCGCACGAAATAACATCGCCTTTTTTTCCTTTTACAATGCTTTCCCCCAGTATATAGGCATCGCTTTCCTCGTTTGTTAGGTTTATTGCATATTCACCGTTACAGTTAAGCCTCGAATCATTAACAATAAGGATTCCTCCGTTAAGTTCAATGCCATTATCACCGTTTATTTCTGCCGAAAAGCCATTAAGATTCAGTACTGCTCCTTTTGAAACTGCCACCCTGCCCTCGCCTTCAAAAAATGCCGTACCGTAAAAATTATATTCCCCCTCCGAAAGTTCGAATTTGTCGTATATTCTCGCGTTGTCAAAATATACGCTTTCCCCATTACATAAGGGAATAATATCATCGAGGCTTTTTCCTTTTTCGAGTACATTTTCCCCCTTATATAATAAATATTCACCGTTTTGCGTAACGAAACGCAAGATTTCCGGCTCTTTGCACACCCCCTCTACGGAATAAGCGGTAATAAGTAACAAAAAAACAAACAAAGATAAAACAATTTTTTTCATAATACAAATCTCCTTTTCTGCTTATTCTTGACAAAAAGAAGAGTTGTATTTCACGATTAAACAAAAAAAGCCTTGGGAAAAAGCATCCCAAGGCTTTTTTTACTTTTCTTTAAAATAGAGATAACAATGGCAATATCCCTCGTAGTTTTCGTCTGCAATCTGTTCCCTAAATTCACGGCACATACATTTATTATCTTCGGTACGCTCAAGTCTGCAAGGGCAATAGCCTCCGCTATTTTTTAACCCCTCCTTGATTGCCGCAACAATTTCTTTATCTTCATTAAGTCTAATCTTCATTTTTATGCTCCGTTTTTTCTATATTATATCACTTTAAATTAAAAATTTAAATACAAAAAGGAATTATTTACATTTTCTTAAAAAAAGTCGATACAAAATATATTAAAATAAATTATAGCTTTAAAAAAGAAAGGCAAAGAAAATGTCAAAGTTCTCACAAAAAACATCTGTATGTATACACGATGTGGATTATAACGGCATTGCAAAAACCTCTGCGATTATGAGGTATCTGCAAACTGCGGCACAATCTCAGCTTACGGAAAACGGTATGTCCTACGAAAATCTTCGTAAGCGTGGAGTTGCATTTATTTTATCCCGCTTTAATATGGAAGTGCTTCGTCCGCTTACCGCATATACCACACTTAATGCAATAAGCTACCCGGTTGAAAGCCGAGGATATAGCTTTTTAAGATGCTACGAGTTAAACTGCGACGGTGAAACCGTAGCAAGAGCAATTTCTGCGTGGGCACTTGTTAACACCGAATCACACGCTCTCGTCAGGGTGAACGACTTTGATTTAAACCTTCCCGTCTTGCAAAGCCTGGACCTCGCACTTCCAAGAATAACACTTCCCTCCGAGCTTTTAGATGTTGGAGGCTACGGTGTTCATTACGGCGATGTTGACCAGAATATGCATATGAATAACACAAGATACCCCGATATGTACTCAAATTTCCTGCCGCTAAAAGGCAAAATGATTTCAAAAATAGCAATCGGTTATTCAAACGAGGCGAAAATAGGCGAGAAGCTTCGTGTTTTGCGTGGTAACGATGGCAATATATTTTATTTCCGCACCCTCAGAAGCGATGGCAAGATAAATTCCGAGGCAGAAATTGAGATTTCAGACATCTGATATTGCGTTTATTGCTTTTCATCTGTCAAAATTTCACATTTGCAGTTTTTTTCAAGTATTTTTTGACAAAAATTCAACTTATATGAATTTTATTAATTCATTTTAAGCTTTACCCGTCTCCTAAAATATAGTAAAATTATTATAAAAGCCTTATATTTTTCATACAAAGGTCAATTTTTGCAAACAATGTTATTTTGTCGCAAAAAACGCATTTTTAATTCGACGGCTTTCTCAACGACATTTTTGTTTTCTTTATGATACAATAGTAAAAAAACGAAAGGCTCGGGCAATATGAGAAAAGAGAAAATCTGCGACACAGTTATTCGCAAGGATGTTATGGAAGAGGACGGAAACCAATATATCTACGAGCTTACCTTACGTCAGGGATCAAAGACGGCAAGTTACAAAATTCCTTTGTACTCTATTAAGGTAGTTATGAGAAATTCGGAAGGCAATTCCACCAGCGCGAGCGTTAAGGACGTATTTTCCGATGCACGTGCGGCAATTAGATTTTACGAAAAAATAGTAAAGGGACTTGCAACTCCTATTGATTTAAGATATATAGCAGAAGATGAAATGGGATAGCTTATACTTTTCAACTTGAAAAGTCCTTCAATATGTGATATAATTATTATACACCTTTTGATTGGAGAACAAAATGAAAATAGGTATTTTAGGAGCTGGAACTTGGGGAATCGCACTCACAGCTCTTCTTTCCAAAAACGGCCACGACCTTGTTGTATGGTCGGCTATTGAAAATGAAATAAATGATTTAAAAACAACCGCAAGACACAAAAATTTACCCGGACTCGTTCTTCTTGACGATATAAAATACACCCACGATATACGTGAAGCCGTATCCGACCGTCAGCTTATAATATTCGTTACTCCCTCGCAATACATAAGAGCGACGGCAAAAGCAGCCGCACCTTATATTGCCGACAGAGCTATCCTTGCAAGTGCTGCAAAGGGTATTGAAAAATCAACGCTTATGACAATGACCGATATAATCGCTGACGAAATGAAGCGTGTTGGCAGAAGCGACTGCAATCTCGTTGCGCTTTCAGGGCCGACTCATGCCGAAGAGGTTGCTATGGGACTTCCCACCTCTATCGTTGCAGCTTGTGAAAACGAAGGGATTTCACTAATTCTTGCAGAGGCTTTTTCAAATTCCTGCATGAGAGTATATATCAACACAGACGTTCTTGGCGTTGAGCTGGCGGGAGCTCTAAAAAACATTATGGCTCTTGCAGCGGGAATAAATACCGGTATGGGATTTGGCGACAACGCAAAGGCAATGCTTATTACCAGAGGGGCGGCCGAGATTACAAGAATGGGACTCGCAATGGGAGCAAGACTTGAAACCTTTATGGGCCTTGCGGGTATCGGAGACCTTATCGTTACCTGCACCTCTCCTCATAGCCGAAACAATCGCTGCGGAGAGCTTATCGGCATGGGTAAAAGCTACGAAGAAGCATCGAAGGAAATCGGAATGGTTGTTGAAGGATACCACGCCCTTGGCGCAGCTTTGGAGCTTTCAAAAAAATATTCTGTTGAAATGCCCATAGTTGCTGCGGTAAACTCTGTTATTAACGAAGGAATTTCTCCGGTAAGTGCCATTCGCTCTCTTATGAACAGAGACGTAAAGAACGAATTAAATCTTACGTCTTACAAGTCTTAAAATTTAGATATTATTTGTTATAATTGAAGCAATTTCAATCTGTGTACGGATCGCTATAAAGCCTCCGTACACTTTTTTATTCAACTTATGCATATTTATTCACGTTTTATGCAGAAAAATTCGTTGTTTTCTACATATACTATATATAAATATACCAAAAATGCGGTGTTTTTCTATAAAAATTGAAAAAATATTCAAAATCTATTGACTTTTCATAGGAAAGGTATTAAAATATAATGCGTGAAAAATAAATTCCTATCGCAAAACAAATAAAAATTCATTTTGCGTAAGATACAAAGAAAGGGTTAAAACAATGGATAAAAAATCAATCAAAAAGGTAGTACTTGCTTACTCGGGAGGTCTTGACACCTCTATAATTATTCCGTGGCTTAAGGAAAATTACAACAACTGCGAGGTAGTTGCGGTTTCCGGTAACGTTGGCCAGGCTGACGAGCTTGAAGGCCTTGAGGAAAAGGCTCTTAAGACCGGAGCTTCCAAGCTCTATGTTCTCGACCTTACCGAAGAGTACGTTAACGATTACATTATGCCCTGCCTCAAGGCCGGCGCAATTTACGAGGATTATCT
>JAZTXO010000141.1:0-3032 GCA_045636445.1 Eubacteriales bacterium
GGCTCATCCCAGAAGAAGCCGTCGACCTCTGTTTCTCTTGCGAGTTTTAAGCAAATGTTAGTGAAATAATCTCTGAAGGAATTAGTGTTGAAACAAGCGGCATTAAGAACCTCGCCGGTGTATGCCGAAACCTGTCTGTGATGAATGTTGTTTTGTAGGAAAAGCGAAACCTGCTCGCCGCCGAAATACTTTCCGATACCCCAAGTATCTGCAATGCAACGAAGTCCAACCTTGTGCGCGGTCTTTACAATATTATTGATATTGGGAAACCAAAAATCCATATCAAACTCGGTGATAGCAAGGATAACCGTGTCGCATCCGTGCTCTTTCATCTCGATAAAATCCTTTTCTGCGTGTTCGACGTAATTAAATCCGTAATAGCTTACGGCAGTATGCTTGATTGCCATAATTCACCTCATAGTTTTTTATAAATTATAACACGCGCAGTATTATCTCACAACCTACAAATCGCTTTTTTCAGGTTTAATTTTCGAAACCTTTATTTGATTATTGACTTTCTGTTTTTATATTGTTATAATTAGAATATGGAACATTTTGAAAACATTAAAGCCGAGCTGATAAACGCTTTTTATCTGTCCTGGAGTCCTAGAAAAGCCTCGTTTACCGACAGACCTCACGACACGCTGTCATTCCGCATCAAAGGAAACGCTGTCTACACACACGAAAAGGATAATTTCCAAGCGAAAAATAACGATATCGTTTTCGTGCCTAAAAAACACAACTATTTCTTCACCGCAAAGCAGAGTGAAGAGCTTTTTGCTATTCATTTCAATATAGAAAATTCAAAATTCGACAGTATTCAGGTTTTTACTCCGAAAAATCCGGAGCTTTTTAGAGATTTGTTTGAAAAACTTTACAATACGTATAACCTAAAGCATACCGGATATAAATATAATGCTCTTTCCATATTCTATAAGATTTTGGAAGAACTCCAAATAGAGAAAGAAACCACTTATAAAAAGCCGGACAAGCTCCAACTTGCTTTGGATTATATCAATGAAAACTTTCAATCGAATGAATTAAGTATTTGCAATATTGCTCATTACATAGGAACAAGCGAAACCTATTTAAGAAAATTGTTCCACAAAAACCTCGGTCTTTCTCCGGTGCAATTTCTTACAAAAATCAGATTGTCAAAAGCAAACAAGCTGTTGCAAACCGGCTACTATACTATCGAGGAAATAACCTCCTTGACCGGATTTTCTGACGCAAAATATTTTTCAACCGTATATAAAAAGCACTACGGCTTCCCTCCGTCTAAATATTTGTACAGAGAATAAAAAGCATAGAATACCCCCGCATAACCTTCCCCACGATACTATGACAAAAAGCTCCCCCAAAATCGGGGGAGCTTTCCTTATTTTGGTAGTTTGGTTTTTGTTTGCATTTTTGCCGTTTTGTTAGGCAAGAGAGAATAATCCAAACTCGCTCTTGCCTAATACGCTTCGCCGAGGAAGGCTATTCTACGTACGAACGGCTTCAAGGACGAATTTTAGCGCTAAAGATGCCCCTTTTTTGAAGGCGCACAGCTCCTTATACTCCTCCTCTTCACTTCGGCAGGCGTCATATCTCTCAAACAGCTCCTGCTCATCTTCATACAATGAATCACAAAGGCTGTCCTCGGCATCAATCACCCTTGCGCGAAGAACTTTTTTCTTTTCGTCGCTTTCTGATGACGTGGGCTCATTCTTGTACTCCCGCCATAAGCTTTCTATTATACTTTCCATTCCGCTACCTCTCTGTATACTGTCAATTTATTTTGTCTATGCTTATTTTAGCATACGCACGTATGCATTGTCAAGTCATATATTTGTATGCGTGATATAATTGAGGCAAAATTAAGAGCACAAAGAAGGCTCAGATTGGAGTGATATATGTATTTTCAACGCCTAAGAGATTTGAGAGAGGATTCGGACAAAACTCAAGAGCATATTGCAGGTCTATTAAAAATATCACGTCAGCACTATTCGTTATACGAACGAGGCGAACGTGAGCTTCCTATGCACCATTTCATCACCCTAGCACGATATTATAACGTAAGCCTCGACTACCTTGCAGGACTTATTGACATACCAAGAAAATTGCATTGATTTTAACGTGTGGGGCGTCGAGGCACCGTCCCGTTAAATGTAAATGCCATTTGCAAAAAAGCTCCCCCAAAATCGGGGGAGCTTTCGTTATTTTGTTAGTTAGTTTTTGCGAGAGATTTTCCGTTCTTCTGACCGAAACTGTAGAAACCTACTGCGAGTCAGTCGGAAACGGGAAATATCACCAAAATTTTACCATAGCGCGAAAATTGTTAGTTAGAATCGTTCACCTCGCCCCGAAGCTGTAGAAACCTACTGCGAGCGGAAGAGGGGGGCGATTATAACAAGAATTTTTAGCTATAGAAATCAACGAGTTTCTTGAGTCTCTCATACTTCGCCTTTGCAGTAGCCTCAGCCTTTGCGAAGAGCTCTTCTGCGCGCTCGGGGAATGCCTGAGCAAGACGAGTGTATCTAGCCTCACCTGCGATGAACGCCTGGTAATCACCGGTAGGCTCTTTAGAGTCAAGAACGAACTTGGTCTCTGCTGCGGGATTGTATCTGAACATATGCCAGTATCCGGACTCAACTGCCTTCTTCATTTCAGCCTGGCAGTTCTGCATACCGCCCTTGATGGAGTGCATCTCACAAGGAGCGTAAGCGATTACGATAGAAGGTCCGGGATATGCCTCAGCCTCTGCAAGAGCCTTGAGAGTCTGGTTCATATCAGCGCCCATAGCGATCTGTGCAACGTAAACGTAGCCGTAGGACATTGCGATCTCTGCAAGGTTCTTCTTGCCGATTGCCTTACCTGCTGCTGCGAACTGAGCAACCTGACCGATCTGAGAAGCCTTGGAAGCCTGTCCACCGGTGTTAGAGTAAACCTCGGTATCGAATACCATAATGTTTACGTCCTCGCCGGAAGCGATAACGTGGTCAAGACCACCGAAGCCGATGTCGTATGCCCAACCGTCGCCACCGAAGATC
>JAZTXO010000142.1:0-10711 GCA_045636445.1 Eubacteriales bacterium
CTGGAGCTTTGTGTTCTTTACGTGGTCTCTGATAGTACGAAGTCTCGTCCAAGGGTCTTCGTGGAGAAATCTGAGGCAGGTATCAAACGTAGCGCCGCCCCAAGCTTCGAGAGAGTAGTAACCGACTTTATCCATATCCTCGAGAATCGGAATCATCTCTTCGGTGGTCATTCTTGTTGCCGCCAAGGACTGATGAGCGTCTCTGAGGACTGTTTCTGTAATTAGAACTTTAGACATTTTTAATTTCCTTTCTGTAATATTCCTTCGTTGTTATGCGAAGAAGCTGAGGAATACACCTGCCGCAACGGCAGAGCCGATAACGCCGGCAACGTTGGGACCCATAGCGTGCATGAGGAGGAAGTTTGAAGGATCAGCCTTGCGTCCTTCGTCCTGAGCAACTCTTGCCGCCATAGGAACTGCGGATACACCTGCGGATCCGATAAGCGGGTTGATCTTTCCGCCTGTAACTTTGCACATAATCTTACCAACAATAAGACCGCCGCAGGTAGAAATGCAGAATGCGGTAAGACCGAGGATAATGATGAATATAGTCTGAGGCTTCAAGAAGTTTTCAGCATTTGCGGTTGCACCAACCGAAACTCCAAGGAAGATTGTAACAATGTTGATAAGCTCGTTCTGCGCAGTCTTTGAAAGTCTGTCAGCAACACCGGAAACATTAAAGAGGTTACCAAGCATAAGGAAGCCAACAAGGGGAGCTGCATCAGGAATAATGAAGCAAACCAAAGCGGTTACAACGATGGGGAATACAACCTTTTCAACCTTAGATACGGTACGAAGGTTACCCATTTTGATTTTTCTTTCCTTTTCGGTTGTAAGAAGACGCATAAACGGAGGCTGTATAATAGGAATAAGAGCCATATACGAATATGCTGCAATTGCAATAGCTCCAAGAAGCTCGGGAGCGAGTATCTTAGTTACAAGAATTGCGGTAGGACCGTCTGCGCCACCGATGATACCGATTGCGCCTGACTGCGCGGGAGAGAATCCAAGGAAGAGCGCAAAGAAGAACGCAACGAATACACCAAACTGCGCACCCGCGCCCATAAGAAGGGATTTGGGGTTTGCAATAAGGGGAGTAAAGTCGGTCATAGCACCAACGCCCATGAAGATAAGCGAGGGATATACACCAAGCTTAACGCCAAGGTAAAGAATGTCTACAAGACCGCCGTTGTTGATAACTTCTTTGATAACGGTAGTCATTTTAACGTGAATGAAGCCGTCATGGAATGTAAGTGCGTTTGTTAATGTCTCAAAATCGGAGAAATTATGTTCCAACGCAAGCGTTGCAGCTTCTGTGAAGGAATATTTGCCGTTTTCATAGTAGGCAACAAGGGCTGAAGGATCAGCATTGTTGAAGTTCTCGATAGAATCAACCAAAGCAACTCCGGCATCTTTGAACCACTCTTGGATCTGAGAACCGAAAGCTCCTTCAAAATTGATGTAATAATCATCGAAGAAATAATCAAGGTGTATAAGGTTTGCACCCGGGAGGTTAGCAAGCAACATACCAAATGCAATGGGCATCAAAAGCAGCGGCTCAAACTTCTTAACTATAGCCAAGTAGAAGAGTGCGCCAATGATAACGTACATTACAAGGTACTGCCACCAACCCGGCTCGGCGAACAACTGAGCAAAGCCGGTTGTACCGAGAAAGTTTTTGATAGCGTCTAACATTTATTAGTACCTTTATCCTTCTTTGGTATTAGTTAAGAGTTGCAAGAACGTCGTTAGCTGCAACAGATGCACCCTTCTGAACGTTAACAGAAGCAATAACTCCGTCGCAGGGAGCAGGAATGTCGTTTTCCATCTTCATAGCCTCAAGGACACAGATAACGTCGCCCTTCTTAACAGACTGACCAACAGAAACCTTAACATCAAGAATGGTACCGGGCATAGGAGCGGTAACCTTGTTAGCTCCACCGCCTACTGCGGGAGCTGCCTTGGGAGCAGCGGGTGCTGCAGGAGCTGCAACAGGAGTAACGGGAGCGGTAAATACAGGTGCTGCAGAGGGAGCAGAGCCTGCTTCTTCAACTACAACCTCGTAGGTTGTGCCGTTTACGGTTATATTATACTTTTTCATTGTTATAAAATCCTTTCTGCTACGATTTATTTTCTTTTAAATGAAACAACGTGGAATTTTGTGCCGATTGATTCGGACTCAGCCATTGCAATTGCAGCGGCGATAACAGCTACGATCTCTTCGTCAGAAGATGCGGTTTCGACAACTTCTTGTACAGGAGCTACAGGAACTACGGTTGCTCCTTTAGCTTTCTTCTCGGGGATATCGTGGAAGAAAATTCTAAAGAGAACAAGGCAAGCCCAGAGAATGATAAGAACAGCAAAAACTGCAGCCATACCGATGAGCACCATTGATCCGCCGAAGCCGAGAGCGGTTCCAAGATCTGCTACGTTGAAATTAGCAAAATCGACAATCGGACTGTTGAAATCAATATCAAACATAAATGTTTCCTCCTTAAATTACAAAGGAAGAACTTTGCGTTGCGCAATAACGGACGAATCACCCTTTGCAGCAAGCATAAGAAGTGCAGAGCAGATTCTCGCTCTCATTTCGTTAACACTGATAATGTCATCAATTTCACCGCTGGAAGCTGCGCAAACAGGAGAAGAAACTGAAGCTCTCCAATCGGAAACAAGTGAATCACGAGTAGTTTCTTCGGTGATATACTTGTCCCATGCGAATGCAACGCCGCTTTCGGTTACAAGAGCGCCGATTTCAGAGGAGTCGGTAGCATAAACAAGGTCAGCACCAAGCGACTTTGAACCAAGGAGTACAAATGCAGCGCCGATTGCGTGACCGGAAATTACGGTGATCTTAGGGCAGGTGGAAGAAGCGTAAGCCATAGCAAGTTTCGCAAGCTCGGGAGCAAAACGCATTTCGTTTTCCTTATCAAGAGCAAGACCGTAAGAATCAGCGATTGTAATCACGGGAAGAGAGAAGCTATCGCAAAGATTTACGAATTTAGCAATCTTTCTTGCTGCGTCAGCGGTAATTCTACCCTCGTTGTTAGCAAAGGATGTTGCAACAACACCGCACTTAACGCCTGCGATTGTAGTAAATACGGTAGAAACAACGGAAGCGTAGGAAGCAGAAAGCTCAACAAATACGCCGTTGTCAGCTAAAACGGATATAGCTGAAAGTGCTTCTCCTGCGAAATCAAGATTTCCGAGCATACGGTTGAGGTTGTCAACACAATTTTCAGAGAACTGAATTCCAACAGAAGAATTTGAGGGAAGGAAACTAACGAGGTTTCTTATGTAACCTGCGCACATTTCCTCTGAACCGATATAAGATGCGATTGCATCCTGGGCATTGTCTGCACCGGTAAGAGCAGGGGAAGCAACGTAAAGCGATGCCTTCTCGTTCTTTACAACAATGTCAAACATAGATGCGATTGCAGCAACGGTACCAATGCATTTGCCGGATACGTATGCAATTTGGGGAACAATACCGGACGCACGGTTAACTGCAGAAATAATTTTTCCATAAGCAGCAAGAGCGCTTGTACCCTGGAAAATGTCAGCGCCATTAGAGTTGAAAACACCAATGACAGGTGCACCGTTGTTAAGTGCGAGCTTGTAGAGGTCGGTGATCTTCTTTGCGTGACGATCGTCGATTGCTCCACCCATTCTTTCAGCATCCTCTACGAATGCGAAAACGAGTTTTCCGTCAACTGCGCCATAGCCGGTGATCACACCTTCAAATTCGCATGATTTTTCGGTGTTGATAAAGTCCGAAAAATTACGCTTAGTGTATGCCCCTGTTTCAACGAAAGTATTTTCGTCGAAGATTGCGTTGATCTGCGCTCTTGCAGAAGAGTTTTCACTCTTTGCGAGACTTGCACGCAGCTCTGCGGCAGTGGGCAGTCCGCAGAATGTAGGTTTTGTGTATTTGTCCAAAACGAATTCCCGATTTGCCTATTTTAGCAAATCTCTCCTTCCTTAATATTAACAAATTTCTTGATGATTCAGGTAAATATCCCAAATTTCACCACATATAATATACCACCAAATTTGCTTTAAGTCAAGAGGATTTGTTAATTTTTTTAACCGTTTATCTACATTTATATATAATTGACATTTATATAAATAAAAAAGTGCCTGAAAAATAGGCGCTTTTTTAGGTTTATGAATTGAATTGCTCGATAAGAGTCATTCTTTTTGTTGAGTATTTGTATGCATTCTCAAAATCCGCGATCTGTTTATAGCAATGTTCTATATCTGTATAAAGATTAAGTACAAGATAAGCATTGTAATTTTTCTTTGATTTTGCTGCTTCGATTTCATGTAGCAGTGTTAAGGCTTGCTTATACTTTAATTCTTTGATGTAAACTTTCGCAGTAATATGTTTTGAAAGGATAGGATCGGAATAATTATAGGTTAAATTGCCTTTGATAAAATTGTAAAACTCAAGATCATACTGACAATTGATAGAACTTTCAAAATTTTCGGTATCAAGCTCAAGTAACGGAGCTTTTATGTTTTTTGCAACAGCTAAGTATAAGGTTGCAAGAACGTTTGTTTTGTCGTTTGAATAAACCGTTTTGCTTGAATATAATTGAAATGCATCAAAATATTTCATCGCGCTTAAAAGAGATCCGTCAAGCACCGCTTGTTTTGCAAGTTCAAAATAAGAAATCGAAAGAATGTAAGAAATTTCATCATCCAATTCACCGAGAGATAGGGCGACGTCGATGCATTTTTTGAATTTGTTAGTTTTAAAATACTCTCTTATTATGTTGATTTTTTCGGCTTTTCGGTAAAAGAATATATCTTCATCCTCGGAAATCAGGTAGGATAGGGGAATTTCCAGAGAAAGTGCTATAAATCGCAACGTATCCAGAGACGGAGAGGCTTTATCGTTTTCGATTGCGCTAAGCATATTTCTTGTTATTTTACCTTTGCACAGGACTGATTGAGTTATTTTTTTCTTTTTGCGTTCTGTTTTTATCTTTTGACCAAGTGTCATTTTGAAAACCAAAATAATTTAAATACCCAACAAAAAGCAGGGCAGAAACTACTCTTCTTTCTTTGTTATTGTCTTTTTTATTATCACGTCCGATAAAGGATTTGCTTCGACAGCGCTTTCCAAATTTACGCTTGTTAAATGAGTGTATATTTGAGTTGTGTTTAATTGTTCGTGCCCTAGCACGTCCTTCAAAACACGTATGTCGACTTTCCCGCTTTGATACATAAGTGTTGCTGCGGTGTGCCTTAATTTGTGAACCGAAAGACCTCTGTCTCCCAATCCTGCAAGGTCCAGATATTTATAAATTACCCATTGCACCGTCTTGTTTGAAATTCTTTGTTGGCGAATGCTGAGGAAAAAGGCTTTGTCGGATGTTCTTATATAACTGGGATCGAGGCGAATTTTTAAATAGCTTTTTACCGCTGATCTAGCTGCATTGTTAAGATATATGATTCTTTCTTTGTTTCCTTTACCCAGCACCTTTACACGCGTAATATCCGAATCAAAGCTGCTTAAATTTAAACCTACAAGCTCGGATAAACGCATACCGGTGTTTAAAAATAAAGCGATTATAGAATAATCACGCTCCACCGTTTTTGATTCTGTATCAAGTCGTACAGCTTCAAGCAGCCTAACCGCTTCGTCAATTGTCAAAAACTTAGGTAGCGTGCCGGCTTTTTTAGGGGCTTCAATTTCCAAGGTAGGATTCGATTCTATGTAGTGCTTTTTTTCATGCATAAAATGATAGAATGATCTTAATGCGGAAATTTTTCGCATACGTGTTGTAGTGTTGTTTTCCAGAATGTTTCGAGCATATATAAGGAACTCATATATTTTCGAGGGTGTTACTTCCGAAATAGTTTTCGTGTTAAGATCTGAAATATCGATTTTTTCAAGATCTTCTCTTGGTATATCATCTATACGGTCCTGAACTTTTAAATATCTGAAAAAGGTTCTTAAGTCGAGCATATATTCGCAGATGGTTTTTTCGCTGTTACCTTTAACAGTTTCTGTATGATAAGCGTATTCCTTTATTATAGGAGGGAAGGTTTTGAATTCAGGGCTTTTAAAGGTTAAAACTGCCATTTTCGCTCCTTTAAATGCTTTTTTACTTTAATTATACAAAATTATTTGTAAAATTTAGTGGATAAACTGTAAACAATTTTAGAGTTCTATTGATTTTTTTTGCTTTTATGATAAAATATTTATAAAAAAATAAAGGCGGTCTAAGAGTGAAACATATAAAAGGTAATTCATACGACATTGTTCGTTTGATTATAAATCAGCTTGGAATATCTATTTTCGCCCTTGTTCTGTATATTGCTATGGCGACGGTTGGTGAAAATAATCCGTCACTTCACGTGGGATTGAAAATTGCATCATCTGTTTTTTCGATTTTCTTTTACTGGATGCTTATATATGCCGTTGTTTGGGAAATAGGTGCTAAAGACAGAATTAGAATTGATACCGGCAAGGCTGCGGATTTTAAGCCTAAAGGATTTGTCATAGGACTTTTTGCTAATCTTGGGTGTCTTGTTCTTTCACTTGCGGCTATATTCTTTAAGGTTGCTTACTTGATTTTTGGCGTTGAGGGATTTAATACCGTTGTTTTGTTATCAACCGTTTTTATGCGATTTGTTTCGGCTATGTACATAGGTCTTGTTAGTGGAATATGCGCTCCTTTGACCAACGGTGATTTTAACGATTTGTTCCAGGCAATCTCGTATTTCGCTTTGTATATACTTACCGTTTTGGTGTGTCACATAGCTTATACATTGGGAAAAAACAACTTTAAATTCTTTGGAAATAAAGTTAATAAGTCATAATAGAACGAAAACCTCCATATAGTGTTTTAGCTATGTGGAGGTTTTATTATGCGTTGGTATATAATAAATGTAAGAAAACACAAGTTTTTTATTGCGTTTACAAGCGTTGTACTGTTTTTGATTTTTTCTCTTTCGGTTACGATTAGTGCGGTTGAGAGGATACATAGAAGCGAACTGTTTATATCATCGGGAACTGAAATAAATAACGAGAAAATAATTGTTATTGATGCAGGTCACGGGGGAGAAGACAGCGGAGCAGTTGGAATTGACGGCAGCTTGGAAAAGAATATAGCCTTGTCTTTGACCTTTGAGATAGGTAAAATGTTCGAAGAACGGGGATATGCTGTGGTTTATACACGTACCACGGATAACTTGTTATATGAGCCGGAAGAAAATATAAAGGGAATAAGAAAAATTTCCGATCTGAAAAATCGTTGTCGGATTGCAAATAATTATCCGGAATGTGTTTTTGTCAGCATACATCTGAATTCATTTTCTCAAGAAAAATATTCCGGACTTCAGGTTTATTATTCTCAAAACAATGAATCTAGCCGGATAGTAGCCGAGTCGGTTCAAAACAGGGTAAGAAAAGATTTGCAGCCTACAAACAATAGGACGATAAAACAGGGAAAAGACATTTATTTAATGGAAAATATCAGTAATCCTGCTATATTAATTGAATGCGGATTTTTATCTAACAAAGAGGAATGCGAAAAACTTTCAAAAAAAGAATATCAAAAACAATTGAGTTTTTCGATTGTTTGTGGTATTATAGATGCGATAGAATAATTATTTTGGGATGTTATAAAGTATGAAGGGATCGAAAATAGTTTTTGTTTGTAGAGAGTGCGGAAAGGAAAGTCCAAAGTGGCTTGGTAAGTGTCCGGATTGCTTGGCTTGGAATAGCTTTGATGAAGAAACTGTAAATAATGTCGAAAAAACGGCAATAAACAAGAGCAGAAATGCTTATGCGGATAAAGCTGAACGTTTTTCGGAGCTTGAGTTGCCAACTTATATGCGTACAAAAACCGGAATGGGGGAGCTTGACCGAGTTCTTGGCGGCGGACTTGTTGATAGGTCTGTTGTTCTTTTGTCGGGCGAGCCCGGAATCGGAAAATCTACGCTTCTTCTTCAAATCTGCGCAGAACTGAGCAAAACTCGTAAGGTACTTTACGTTTCCGGAGAGGAATCTAAAGGTCAACTTAAGCTTCGAGCAGAGCGTCTTAAAATCATAGGCGAGGGAATATATCTTTTGACAGAGACGGATATAGATCATATTCTTGAAGAATGTGAGTCCATAAAACCCGATGTTATTATAATAGATTCTGTACAGACTCTGTTTTCAATGCGTTTTTCTTCCGTTCCCGGCAGTATAACTCAGGTTAGAGAGAGTGCAATGGCACTCATTGGATACGGTAAAAGCAATGGGGCGGCAGTTTTTATGGTTGCGCACGTTAATAAAGAGGGTGGTATATCAGGTCCTAAGGTTGTTGAGCATATGGTTGATGCGGTGCTTTATTTTGAAGGCGAGAGAACGAATTCATATCGCATAATCAGAGCAATTAAAAACCGATTTGGCTCTACCAATGAAATCGGTGTCTTTGAAATGAGCGACAAGGGGCTGATTGAAATTCCAAATCCCAGCGAACTTGTTATGGCGGAAAGACCGAAAAATACCAGCGGATCTTGCGCAGGATGTGTTATGCAGGGTAGCCGTCCGATAATATCCGAGATTCAGGCGTTGGTTACAAAGAGTGTCTATGCAACGGGAAAAAGAACCGCAGATGGATTCGATTACAACAGAATGTGCCTCTTGATAGCCGTTTTAGAGAAGCGTATGGGACTCAAGTTCTATGAAAACGACGTGTATCTTAACGTTGCGGGCGGAATAAGACTTGATGAACCAAGTGCCGATCTTTCTATTGCAATGTCGCTTATAAGCGGAATTACAGACAAGGTTATTCCAGATAATCTTATTGCATTCGGTGAGCTTGGCCTTTCCGGAGAGGTTCGCGCGGTATCCCATATTGAATACAGGGTTAAAGAAGCGGTACGACTTGGATTTACTAAAATTATTTTACCTCAAAAGAATTTAACAAAGTCTTTGAGTGTGCCTTCCGGTGTCGAACTTTGCGGTGTATCGAATATTTATCAAGTTCTTGTGCATATGCTTGCAAAAAAGGAACAATAGGATTTAATGTCTAAAAACATCATATTTTAATTAAAAACACGACGTTATTTGTGCATTTTTTACAAACAAATGTCGTGTTTTTCTACATAGAACTTGTTCGATTTTTATTGAAAAATATTCAGATTTGGTGTATAATTAACATAGATGTTTGTGCGGCAGAGTTCGCATTGGCAATTATATTTTTCTTAAGGAGTATCTTCTCATGGACCAAGTTTACACAAAAAGTATTCGTAACGTAGCCTTGCTCGGACACAGTGGAGGCGGAAAGACATCGCTTGCAGAGTCAATGCTGTATATTTCAAGACTTACTGATCGTCTTGGAAATATTGCTGACGGTAATACTGTATGCGACTATGATCCGGAGGAGACCAAAAGAGGTTATTCAATATCTGCGGCAACCGCCCCTCTTCTTTGGAACGGTGCTAAAATCAACATACTTGACACTCCCGGCTTCTTTGATTTTGAAGCTGAAGCAAGACAGTGCGTTAGAGCTGCCGATGCTGCGATAATTGTTGTTGACGGTAAAGCGGGTATAGAAGTTGGAACAGAACTTGCTTGGGATTTAGCTACCGAAGCAGGAATTCCCAAAGCATTCTTTATTAACCGTTTTGATGACGGTGAAGCAAGATTCCATAAAGTATTCGGAGCTATTCGTGAAAAGTACGGAGTTAATGTTTGTCCTATTCAGATTCCGATTATTGATGGCGATACTGTAATTGGTTTTGCTAACCTTGTTGAAATGTGTGTGTATACATTCGAAAAAACAACAGGTGAATACATACGAAGCGCTATTCCCGAAAAGTTTAAGGAAGTTTGCGATGAATACCACGCAATGCTTGATGAAGCGATCGCACAGACCAGCGATGATCTTATGGAAAAGTTCTTTGGCGGTGAGCCTATTTCTCGCGAGGAAGCTCTCGAAGCTATCCACATGGGAATTATAACCGGTGATATCGTTCCTGTTTTCTGCGGTGCAGCTCTTAAAAATTGGGGTATTAAGACATTCCTTGATACAATTACGGAATCGTTCCCGAGACCTACGGCTCGTAAGGTAGAAAAGCTTGTTGATGCTGACGGCAATCTTACGGATGTGACTATTGATCCCGAGGCTGCTGATACTTCATTGTTTGTATTTAAGACCGTAGCAGATCCCTTTGTTGGCAAGATGTCCTTCTTCAAGGTTATGAATGGTACTTTGAAAAAGGATATGGTTCTTCGCAACACTACTTCCGGTGCAAATGAAAAGCTCAATAAGATTTTCATTCTCCGTGGTAAGAAGCAGATAGACGTTGACGAGCTTGTTTGCGGTGATATCGGTGTTGTAGCTAAACTTAGTGCTACTAATACCAACGATACCCTTACTACAGCTTCGGGCGAAATTAAGTATGCTCCTATCAAGTATCCCAGACCTTACCTGACTATGGCAGTTAAGCCTATGGCAAAGGGTGATGAGGATAGAATTTCTACTGGTATTGCAAGACTTCTTGAAGAAGATCTTACTATTAAATATGTAAACAATTCCGAGACCAAGCAGCTTACCATTTCCGGTCTTGGTGATATTCATCTTGATATAATCGTATCCAAACTTAAGAATCGCTTCGGTGCAAATGTTGAACTTACAACACCCAAGATTGCATATCGCGAAACAATTAAGAAAAAGATCGACGTTGAAGGTAAGCACAAGAA
>JAZTXO010000143.1:0-12817 GCA_045636445.1 Eubacteriales bacterium
TTTCGAGGCGTAGCGAAGGTGGTATCGCGCCAGTTTCGGGTCGTAATCACCGATTTAACCGTAAAAAAATCGTAAAATCCCCAAACCCCTTGAAAACACTGACTTTTTCGGCTCTCCCGAATGCCGAACAGGTCTCAAAAAATAGGTCTGACCACATGTTTGACCACTTACAAAAAAATCGCATAAAATCACCAAATCGAGGTGTAGCGCAGTTGATAGCGCGCCAGTTTCGGGTACTGGAGGCCGCGGGTTTGAGTCCCGCCACTTCGACCACAATTTAGTGTTTTTTGCACAAAAAAACAGTCTAAATCATCGAATTTAGACTGTTTTTTTATTTATTTTCGCTAAACCGAATAGAAGACATAATTTTCCGTTTTGGGGGAGAAATTATTCTCAATTGCCTTGATCACCGGTTTTTTCGCATTTTTAGGTGTTTTTTTCTTGGAAATCTATAAATCCACCGTTTCATAATGAAAAAAGAGGACTGACTCAACGTCAGCCCTCGGATTTTTTCATAGCTGCTTTTTGCTTTGCTATCTCTTTTTTCTTTTCAGTTATCATCTTGGCGAGTTTTTTCTCGCATTCTTTTCTCGTTTTTGCGTATACATTAAATTTCTTTCTCTTGCCATTGGGGAGTCTTGGATAGAAGCTGCCTTCCCACAGCGTATCATTTACTTGGTACACGCATCCAGTGCCGCTCTTTCGTATCTTTGGCTCGTACGGCTCGAAATTTTCCTCTACCTCGCTCGTTTGTGTTACCTTTGGCTCATCGGGTGCTTCGGGCATTTCTGTGTCCGTACCGCCGATTTTTCGGTCTATCTTTACCGAGGCTTGGATTCTCATTCTATCGGTAACGTGGGAGTAGGTGTTCAGCGTGGTTTCTGCGCTTATGTGTCCTATCGTGCTTGAGAGTGTTTTTACGTCCATTCCGTTTTCAAGTGCCATGGTTGCGAAGGTGTGCCTGAGATCGTGGAATCTCATATCCTTGCATCCCGCCCTCTTTAGGATCAGCTTGAATCGGTGATGTATTGCCGTGGGATTTCTCGGCTCTCCCTCTTTTACCGGGGACGGGAACAGCCATTCACAGTTTTTGTGCCTTTTCATTTTTGCGAGGATTTCTATCATGTAAGGCGGAAGCACTATTGTTCTTACCGAAGTTTTGGTCTTAGGTGATTGTATCACAACCTTTCCCGCGGCAAGTACCACTTGCCTGGATATTCTCAAGCTTCCGTCTGTAAGGTTTATGTCATTCCATTTAAGTCCGAGTATCTCACCTCGACGCATTCCTGTGGACAGCTCGAGGATGAAGAATTCATAGTAACCTTCTTCTTTTGCCCTTGCAAGGAATCTTTCCATTTCGCTCGGTGTCAACACTTTCATTTCTCTGCCGTTTCTCGGTGGGAGTTTGCATTTGGCGGCAGGGTTCTTTGTTATAAGGTTTTCTTTAATTGCTTTTTTAAGTGCTGCGTTGCACTGCGCATGGCAGGAGCGCACTATCCTGTCGGATAAACCGTTACCCAACGCATCTGAGTATTGAAGTCTGCCTTTCTTCTTAAGATCTGAATAAAATTTCTGTAGGTCGTTCTGTGCAAGTCTGTTTAAGGGTATTTGTCCGATTGAGGGGATGATGTGCTTATAAATGTAACTTTCGTATCCGCTTCTCGTTGTTTCTCTCAGCGCAGGGCTGCAGAAGTTTCGATACCAGAAGTCCATCCACTCGCCGAATGGCATATCCGGTCTCAATCTTTCTACCGCTTTACCAAGTGTTTCCTTGAGTGATTTGAGTTTTTCTTCGCATTCGGGTTTAGTCCTCGCCGTTACGCTTTTTGTTTTTGGGAGTCCGTTGTCATCGTAGCTTACAACAATTCTTCCTTCCCATCTGCCGTCTGATCTTAATCGGAGAGTTCCTTCTCCTTGTTTTCGTTTGTTACTTGCCATTCTTTTCTCCTATCGTTAAGAACTGTTGCATCATATTATTTACTATCCTTGAAGCATTCTTTTGCATATCTGTTGTCATATGAGTGTAAGTATCCAAGGTGAAGCTTGCATCGGTGTGTCCAAGGATTCCGGCTAACGTCTTAGCATCGACACCGCCTTGCATTGCTTGAGTGGCGAATGTGTGCCTTAAATCATGGAAGCGTATTAGGGGCAACCCCTCTCTTTTGAGTATAGTTTTCAGCTTTCTGTATGCAGTGTCGGGATGCAGTGGTTCTTCGGGATTCATTGTGTGGGGGAATATCCATTGAGTTATTTGTTCTTTCTCTTCAAGCAACGTTATCACACTTGGAGGGAGCACCATAGTCCTTGTACCCGCACCTGTCTTTGTTTCGCCTATTCTAATACCGCCTGAGGATTTTTTGCTTACCGATCTTTTGATAGTGAGTGTTCTGTCGTTGAAGTTTACATCGCTCCATTTGAGTCCGCATATCTCACCTCGCCTAAGACCGGTCATGATCTCTACGTAGAAGAAGTCATTCCAATAAGGCTCCCACTTGATCGCTTCCATAAACCTTTCAAGCTGGCTATCGCAGAGGACCTGCTTTTCTGCGTAGTTCTTTTTTGGGATCGTAGTACCTTCTGTCGGGTTTCGCACTATGAATCTTTCCTCTACCGCAACCTCCATTGCTTGGTGTAGCACCATATGAACCTTACGCACCATTGTGTCCGAAAGTTCGTAACCGTTTAGCGGGTGAGGATTGATTCTACCTTTCCTTTTAATTATATTATAGAATTTCTGCACTTCGGTTGTGGTAAGGGACGTGAGTGGCTTTTTACCTATGAACCTTTTGATTTGGTTTTCTATCATCTCTCGGTAACCGTACACGGTGCTTTCTCTCAGTGTGAAGCTTACGTACTCGTCGAGCCATTTATCCATCCACTCTCCCACCGTCATTCTGCATTCTTCGGTGAGGTCTACGTCACAGTATAGGTCTATCATTTGGTGAAGGAGCTTCAGCACCTCTTTTTGCGTTCTGCCGAAGACCGATTTATGCATAGGTGATCCGTCTTTCTTATGCCCGACCACTATACGTCCTTCCCACCGTCCGTCTTTTCTTTTTCTGATTGTGCCATCGCCTTGAGGCCTGCGTTTGTTTGCCATTTTTCATCCTTTCTTTCAGTTTTTTGTTCACCACAACGATACCACAGGTTCGACTGAATATCCAGCGAATTCCGAATAGTTATCAATTTGTTATCAATTGGATTTTATGACTTAAATTGAATGATAATAAATAGAAAAGGCATCGGATTTTCACCGATGCCCCTATCTGCAAACGCTAACAAAAAAATATTTATACATGGCTGAAACTTTAGAATATTGCCGAGCGTTTATCATTGGAAAACCAATGTTGTCGGTCTCACTATCGTTGCTCATGGAAGAAAAAATATGTGTATTAGCGTTGCTGATAACTTATTATCCTTGCGAAGCTAAATTGATGATTTCAACATTTCGTTTAACTGCGTATTTGAGTGTAGTTAACGCACCGCCTTTTCTTCCGTCCTCTACAAAGGCTATAACAAAATCCGCATTTTCAATCATCCACTTATTTCGCATTGTGATTGCAGCCTTTGGATGAGTTCTGCTCGATATCGGATAACAGATTTCATCGTAAAACTTCTCGTAAAGATCGTCATCCTTCATTGGATATGGCTGAACGAGAATCAAGCTGCTGTTTTGATTGCCGACTGCTTTTTGTGCCCTTTTTACAGAGGATGCTACCGATATATCAAAGTCACCGTTTCTACCAACATAAAACTCTACATACTCTTTTATGCAGAGCTTCTCTCTTATTATCTTCTCGATTCTATCCTCGAGTTGATGATTTCCGTAGATCTCTCGATGACCTATGAAGGTTATTCGGTATATTTCCACTTTAAACAATCCCCTGAAAAATAAAAAGTGCACCCCAATGAAGAAGTGCACCGAAAAAGTGTTTCTCCATTGTTGTCACACAATCTCTCACCAGTGTTAATGGGTATGAGGAAAAGAGGAAACACCTTTTACCAAGGATTGTTTCCCACTAACACTGGTTTTAATATTCAATTCTTAAAAATGAGATTATGTGACAAATTTATTTTAACACTTTTTTAGGTTTTTGTCAATGGCTATCTTTTATTTTGCTTTTTCTCGTATTTTTTAAGAGCTTGCTGTGCTTTAAGCTTCGCCTCCTGAATTCTTATCTGTCTGTCGAAGAAGGCATCGGCTACCTTCTTGATGGGATGTATCGTGTATTTCAGATTTCCTTTTATGTTTCCGTACTTCTTGGTGCGTATAGTTGTAGCTTCCGTGCTTATAAGCCCCTTATCTTCGAGCATTGAAACATACTTACGTACTGTGGGCTTTGTTGTTTGCAGAGCATCTGCAATCGTGGTTAAGCTCGGATAGCAGGTATAGGTTTTCCTATCCTCTCTGTACAGCAGATAAAGGTATACGCAGATTTCACCCATAGACAGATCCATCGAAAAGGCTTCGTTGGGAAACATAGTAAAATTTCCATCCTTGTATTTCGGTTCATCTTTATAAAACATGCTTTAATTTCCCGAGGACTCGTCTACCCATTGTTTAAATTTATCTCGCTCAACAAGCACCCTTGTTCCGACCCTTATGGATGGGAATCCATCGCTTGTCATAAGCACGTATGCCGTGGTCTTGGATATACCAAGTGCACGTGATATATGGTCGGCATTCATGAACAAAGGCAAATCGTCATAGGTTTTGATTTTTGATTCTGTCAATTTACTCTCCTTCTTTGTCTACAGAGGGCAAAATATTTGCCCTCTGCGGTTTAGGTCTCAATCTTGTTCGGATGCGGTTCGCTATCCTTATGTTCCTTTTTGTTTTCTCCTATTAAAATGCTGTTATCGGTGATTTCCATACTGCCTTCTTCGACGGCATTGCCAACGCTTCGTCTTCTTTCCTCGATCTTACGTGAAGGTGCTTGAGGCTTGGGCTTTGGCGGATACTTTTCCTTTATGGCTTTTATAAGACTCTCTTTATCAGAATACTTAATCTGGTAGCTCTCCTTCAAGGGTACGACATACGGATCTTTCTCAAATACTATACCCCATTCGAAGAACAGCTTGAGCTTTACCTTTATGGGGTAGAATCCTGTTTTCGTCACGATGAATGTTCCTTTAGGCAAGGATTTCAGCTCGTCCGGTGTCATCAAGGCTCTCTCCATCATCTGAACAGATCTTGATGGATCGTTCTTGCTGTTGCTTACCGAGCCTGATTGCACGGTCCTGCTTCCGAGAGACTTGGATAGCTTCTCCGCAGATTCAGAGTTGGGGGCAAAACCTCCGAACACGGTTAACTGGGTGTTATCTATAATTATCTCTGCTCCCTCGTCTCCGTAGTTCTTCTCGAGCTGTGCAAAGGACTGAATTATGGGTACTATGCTCACTCTTCTCGAACGTGATGCAGAGAACATCATTTCTGCCGACTCGATCTTTGGCAGAGTTCCGAACTCGTCACAGTAAAAAATGACTCTGTTCTTGAGTTTACCTTTGTTCTCATCCGCAACGACGAGAATCTCTCGGTATAGCTGCTGTATCAGCAGGGATACCATGAAATACTTACTCGTATCCTCTTCGGGCATAATAACGAATATTGCGCTCTTCTTTTTACAGAAGTCTTCCGCATCTATCTCGGTATCATTGCAGAGGATGTTCTCAAGCTCGGAATCAAGGAACGCATTAAGTCTTGAAAGCGCTGTTGACATAACCGATGCCATGGATTGCTCCGCAGTATTGAGAGCTGCACCCGCAAACCATTTGGCCTTGTGGTCTGCAGGAAGTAATTCCATAAGCTCTTGGAATTGGTTCTTTCCCTTTGTTTTGCTTGGGGCAAGAAGCTCTTGTATTATCTTGAATACAGACACTATGTGTCTTTCCTCTGCGGGGCAGAATTCGGCAACGAGCAGTATGGTTGCTGTGAGCAGACCTTCGGCGGAATCGTAGAAATAACTGTTCTGTCCGAAGTTGCCCGATTCCATTCCCGATAGGATAATCGTTTTGGAAATTATCTTTGCATACTTTTCAGCCTTTGCCTTGTATTCAAGATTTTTCGGGTTCTTCTTGTACATATCCATGTACTTATTGACGAGATGCAAGAGATTGTTTCCGCTTGATCTCATGGGGTTTCGAAGATCGATTACGGATATTTTGTATCCGTAATATTTAGATGCTATGGCACCGTAGTTTCGAAGAAGATCACCCTTTGTATCGGTGGTCATAAAGGACATTCCCGATGCGCATGCATACTCTATATTGGGATAGAGCCAATAGGCTGTTTTACCGACACCTGCCGCACCTATCATCATACAGTGAACGTCTCCGGTGTCCACGAGTGCCGTTGTGCTTGTTTTTGTGGACCTGCATCCTACGACAATTCCTTGAGCCTTTGGACGAGACTCCGGATCAGATCTCCATTTTTGGGGTTCGTACAAAACATGCGTATAGGTATCCTTTATTTCCTTGGGAGATGCCCATCTTGCAGTTCCGTGCTGACCGTCACCTACGGTTTTATTTTTTAAGCCTCCTAATGAGTACATATAAGAAAAGGCCGATATGAGAAGAAAGCACACTCCCATAACAGCCGCGGCTATAATAACTGTTGTTACTCCATCCATTTTTTCTCCTTACATACTCATGACCGGAGAAGCTGTTTCACCGATTTCTGCGGTCAAGCTTTTTTCCGAGAGCTTATGGCATCTCGATTTGAGGAAGCTCGGATTCTTTTCCATCCTCAATGTGAGGTAGGCAAGCTCTTCAAAGCTTGCATCAAATCTCTCACCGTCACCGTATTCATATACAGTCATTTCGGCTTCAAGTTCTCCCTCGCCACCTGCTTTTTCAAGCATTTCAAGGTAACGGGTACTGCATTCAAAATCCCTTTCGCTCTCTGCTTCACCGCCTATAAGAAACTCGGCGCATTCGTTTTCAATTTTAGCTTTTACCGCTGTAAATACTAAAGCCATTTAGATTCCTCCGATAGTTATTTTGTTTTCTTGTTCATCAAGTGTTCTTTGTATGCTTCCGCTCATGGCGAAGCAATCTTTTGCAAGGCATATAAATGCCTCGGGATCATCTCCCGCATTTTTGAAATCACAGAGCATATTTTCGTATATACCTTCCGCATTTTTGTAGTCGAGATGGGGTTTATATAAGTCCATGATTTTTTCGGAGATAACGTCTATACGTTTGCCTGATTCATTTCGGTATGCGAGGACGGAAAGGTCGGATAACTGTTCAAGGAATGTTTGAATCTCGGAAGAGTTTTTGTCCGGATTTTCACCTATTTTGAAAAGTATTATTTGCATTTCGCGGGTTATATCTTCCTTTTCAATGTCCAAGTCATACTCGGATACTCTTTCCTCAATGCCATCGCACAGTGCTTTTACATAGGCTTCTTTTGGGTGTTCGGACGAGGGAATTACCTCTTCTCCATGCATTGATTTCAGATCCTCATTCCAATCTTTATTGTCGGGGAACACTCTCCAAATATCGCAGTCACACACCTCACGGATTCTGTCTGCTATTCGGTATGTTCCCTCGATGCCGGGGCCGTCATAATCAAGGCAGAGATATATTTCTTTGATGTTGGGGTTGTCCTTCAGCATCCTGATAGCAGAATCACTTGCGGTTGAACACAATGCAACGTAGGAATTTTCTTTCCAATTTCTCTTGTAAAGAGTGATATATGACAGCATATCTATGGGCGCTTCAAACACGAAAAGCCTTTCGGAATTTCCTTTCCAATTGAAGCTGCAGGACGCGGTACTGCTTTCTGCGTTTCCTTTATACTCACCGCCATTCGAGGCTCGTTTGTGTATATGCCTTATCTTTCCGTCATTGTCTTTGCCTACAAATACTGCGTTGTGATATTCATTATCCTCGAATATGAGACCCATCTTTACGAACTCATCGACTACTTCTTTGTCTATATACCGAGTGTCACAAAGGTATTTATAGACTCTGTTATTGTTTTCGGCGGCTTTGGGAACCGTGAATGGTTTCTTCGGTTTTTCCCATTCTGATTCCTTCATCACCGTGTACCTTTTTCCGAGCAATTCTTCCATAGCGCCTTTGAAATCCAAGCCGAAATATTTCTTGACAAAGTCTATCGTATGACCTCCGACACGCTCGTATTGGCTATACCATTTCGAGCCCTTTATTGAGACCTTTCCACCAGGCGATTGCCATTCATAAGTGCTTCCAACGCGCTTTGCTGACATTCCCCGGGCTTTGAGAAACGAGACGATGTCCATCGAGTTTGCATATTCTATATCTTGTTTAGTAATCATTAGGTCATGGTTAACTCCGCATTCTTTTTGTCTTCAATTTCCTTTCTCAAACGCTTGTCTACGTGGAGTTTCTTTGAATCGTCATATCCGAGTTTGTTTGAGAAAATGTTAGCGAGTCCTTTGAACAATCGGGTTACCGATGTCGCTGAGACTGGCTTTCTTGATTGGTAATAAGCCTTTTTCTGTTGCTGATAGTTGCGTTGGCTGTTGCCGTTGTCTTTTCCTTTTTTATTATCTTTTTCGTCTTCGCTTTGGGCAGTGTTGCTCCTTTTTTGAGGAGGCGGAACGGTCTTAATTTTTTCGTTGTCATTTTCCAAAATTCTCAGCGCCTCACGTATAATATCGTTTTTGAGACTCTTGAATTCATCGTTCTCCGACAGCCTTATTTTAGGCGGAACGTTTTTGGAATACATACGAAGGATTTTGTATTTTTCTTCATACCACATGTCATAAAGCTTTGCTATATTCTCGTCCTCCGAGAGCAGATCCACGATAGAATCTATCAGCTCCTTGACATCTTTTTTCAGATAACCGTACCGTTTTTTTGCCTTGGTATTGTTTAGACGAATGGACAGCTCAATGAGCTTTTCTTGGATCTCTTCGTTCTCATATTCTCCCGATGATATTCTGTTCATTATCTCATCAATCATTTCTTTCCAATGGGTGCGAATTACATCCCTGATTTTTCCTTTTTCTTCGTATGAATGCAGGGCTTCATCTTCGAAGATTTTGTTAGCAATCGAAGAGCGAAGTTTGTTTACACCTTGCCTTGAAAGATATCCTTTTGATGGATTCTTCGAATAAACAATTACGTGAATATGCGGATGATAGGTTTCGTTGTGATATGCAGCGTACCATTTTAAATCCGACAAAGGTATTTGAAATGCTTCCGCTATTTCATCTGTTTTTGACCTCAAAAAATCACGCCACCTTGACGCGTTATCAAAGCCCAAACGCTCTGCATCCTCGCGTCTCAGCGATACAATCATAGTCCACATAGCACCTTTATGCGTAGAGATTTCTTCTGATATTTTACTCAGATTAATTTTCTCGTCGATGCACGAAAACAATCCGTGATTTCCGCTTCTTTCCGCGCGAGGTCTTGTTGCAATATAGTCAGCATAGATTCCTTTTTTGGTGAATTCAAGGATATTATCCTCTACTGCTCTTGTGATGAAATCACTGGCATTTCTGATTGTAGGACTCTTTATATAATCCTCGTACTCAAGCATCTCGGAGCTGTCCGGAAAGTCCTCAAGGATTCTGCTTATCAGTTCTTTTTGGCCTTCTGTTGCAGACAAATCGTAATTGATTATATCTATCTTTTCGACTCCCTCACGGGTTGCAACGTACTTTAAATAGTTTCCTCTCGTGGTTGCTTTATGGGACTTATAGTACTTGAATTTAGTTACTAAGTTTGCCATCTTATAGCATCCTCATAGGATATTGTTCCGTTGATCTTTTTGACTTCGGAAGCGCAATCACCTCGTAACTTTTCCAAGGACATATCGCTTATTCCTTCTCTGACTGCAAGGATATTTTTGATCATACTGAGTTCAACCGCTATTTTGAAAAGCGACCCATTGTGCCTGTTTTCGGTTTCATTCATGAGACCTCTCAGCGTAGCTAATATAACATCGGGGACATAGTCTTCGGTTGAGTTTCTTAAGTATCCGCAATAGAACTCGATCGCTTTCTCTATAAACTCACTGATTTTTTTGCAATCCGCATCTTTCATTAGAGCTTTGACATCATCCATAGTTGACTCTTTCATCCACAGAGTAAATCTGATTTTTGTTTCATTTTTTTCTTCCATATCGGCACTCTCCTTTCATAGCGTTTTTCAAAGCGCCGTTCATTTCCACGGTTTTATTGCGTTTTTGGGCTTGTATTACGTTATTTGTGACGCCATTTCAAAAAAACAGCGTTATTCTCATTTTTTAGCGCTAATCCCGAAATGCTTTGAAACACCTCGCAAAATCGGTCGGCACTGCCGTCCGATGTAAGTCGGTTGGCGCATAATAGCGCCAACCCTTTCTCCTGCTTTTAAATCCACCCTGTTGTTTTCGGTGCAAAGCGTCAGCAGAACTTGCTTTGTTCGAGGTTCTCACTCTTCCACGGATGCCTCAAAAACCGCTCACAATCGCTTTTCTTTCCTCTGTGTGTTCGCATCCGTGCCGAGCCTCTGAACCTTTCACACGGCTTTAGATTAGCCCTTTGGCTTCGGTTTCGTACTATCGGTACGATGTCTCTTCTCTATGAACATTTGTACCTTCTGCGGAACGGTTTTCTCGTAGAGACCGTCCAACAAAATGACCACTTCGTCATCGAGTGTTTTCCCTTTTTCTTCGAGAAAGATTTTCAAGGCGGCGAGGCGTTCTTCGTCATATGTAATTTGGATGTTTGGCATCGCTTATTTACATCGAGAGACCGAAGCCCTCGGATTCTTCTTCATCCTCATCCTCATCCTCATCGTATTCGGGATCGGATTCTTCGTCTTCCGTCTCTTCTTCGAATTCGTCCTCATCGGGTTCATCCTCGATGTCTTCGGCCTCTTCTTCAAGCTCGTCAACCTCATCGGAATCTTCCTCAAGCTCATCATAGGTTTCCTCGTCGAATTCCTCGGTTTCTTCCTCGGTATTCTCTTCATCCTGCGCTACGGTTGCTTCTTCACGCTCCGCAAGGTCGCGCTCGATCTCGTTCTCTATAAGACCGATTACGAACTCCTTCTGTGTCATATTGTTTCTGCGAAGATAGTCCTTGATTTTTTGGAAAAGATCTTCGGGTACCTGGAATGCAAGTGTTCTCATATTTGCCATAGTTATTTCCTCTTTTTCTTGAATTTTTGGGTGTAACTCATCTTCCAGAGCCTGCGCTACAAACTCTGCCATTGTCATATTGTTGCTTTCGATAAACCGTTTGACCTCCGCATGAAGTTCTGCGTCTACTTTTACGGTTATACCTCTTTTTTCACTATCTGCCATTGGATCGTTTCCTTTCTATAAATTTTCGGATAGCATTTTCCAAGAATTTCTCAATTGAAATCTTTTGTTCGGCTGCTCGTTTTTCGATCAGCTCTACGTATTCTTTTGAAATTATAACTTCAATTTCCAACCGTTTTCCTCCGTGTTTTTTTACATGCTTTGTGTGAATTCTTCGTCCTCGGACTCGTTGAATCTGTCCTCGACTCCGGGACAAAATGCTGTATGGAACATCAGATCAAAGTCCTCGTCAGTCTCTATATCCGCGACCGCCTCGGATTCACCGATGCAGTATTTTATCCTGTCAAGCAGGTCTTCGTCATCGGGAAGAGTCACTCCGAATTTTTCGTTGATCTCCGAGAAGGGGATGTGTAAATTTCCACTCATGGTATCTTCTGTTCCTTCGTCGATGAGATAATTCGCTATCGTTTGCGCGTAGTCATCTCTATCGAAATACGGCACGAGAGACGAGAATCCCATGGCGCTTATTTCCTCATCCTTCATGCCGAGAACCTCGGACAGTGTGAGGTATAATTTCGGCCCGCTTTCGTTCTCGCCAAGCCAACATAAAGCTCTGCCGAGGAGCTCATGATTTCTGTTGCTTTGCGCATCGGATTTTGCTTCCTCAAGCTCGTTATAATATCCGTCAACGTACCGTGCGATTCCCTCGACAAGAGAGGAGTAAGAGCAGTCCGGAATCTCGTGTCCTTGGGCGAGGCAAAAGCTGTCAAAGAGATTCGCATAGTTGTCATCATCTGCCGAATAAATCTCGCAGTAATATCCCTTGCATGTTTCGTTTTCTCCGGTCACCTTATCTATTCTTGTTATGCCGTAATCTGCCGTACTGGTTATTTCAAATCCTCTGTATCTCATTTTTCTCCTTGTAAAATATTCTGAATGATTTTCTTTTTTTCAACTTTATCTTGAAAATAAGCATGTGTACACTAATCTTTATTCAGGTACGGAACCCGAATTTATCGAGGGCGACGTGTTCAGAACTATAATTCCTCTCTCACCTGTTGAAACCGCAAAAATTTGACCCGCATCCATGCAGGATACCATGCAGGATACCGTGCAAGATGGTGGTCAAGATGGTGGTCAAGATAGAATACAAATGCTTTTAGGTTATTGTTCTATCCCTCGTTCACGTGATGAAATGCAACGTTTTTGCGGCATTGCATCTCGCAACTGTTTTAGAACAAAGATTTTAAGACCTATGCTTGATTCTAAACAACTTAACTCGCTCTTCCTCTCGTTTCACATTGTTATGATACCATTAGAATTCAACCAGCTTTCTTCGCTTTCAATGCTGTCAAAATCTATATCTGAATCCTCTGTGTTTGTACGCTTAAAATCCGTTCCGTCAAAGCAAGAATTGTGAAACCTTGCATTGAACAGATCGCATTTGTTCATCACTGCATGAGCGAAATTCGCGTGGTAACCTATCACCTGACTGAGGTTGCATCTATGCAGTCCAGCACCTCGGAATACCGCCTCATCCATCGTGGTATAAGAGAGATTAGTGTCCATAAT
>JAZTXO010000144.1:0-10829 GCA_045636445.1 Eubacteriales bacterium
TTTTCTCGATTAAACCGCCATCCTCGGCAACGCGGACCTCCTTGCAAAAAGTCTCCCCGACCGACATTGCCGTGATTAATCCATCCGAAACCGATGCCACCGCCTCATTTTCGGAAATCAACTCGACTTTTTTTTGCAAATGCTCGCCAGAAATGAACACCGATTGCCCCTTGTGCAAGACAAATTCTTCGTTCACCGCCGCGACAGGCCTCGCCAGCGAAAAATCAAACATTAAAAACAGGCTCAAAAAAGCCTGTTTTTACGTGTTTTAGCACAAGAAATCGCGCTGTTTTTATACATTTTTACTCGAACCTGGATTTGGGAGCAAGATGCTGCAGGTTCGAGTCCTGTCACTTCGACCAAAAAACGACCGTTTTTGAGGCTTAAAACCTTAAAAAACGGTCGTTTTTTCGTTGTTTTGCATAATTTTTGGGAATTGCCCATTTTTTTGACCAACTATCTGACCACTTATTTTTGCCCTAAAATCGCCCAATTTTCACTGCTGATGATCACCCAAAACTGACAAATAGATTGCAGGTTCGACCTCGAAGGTAATTTTATAGGTTCGAGCAGTTTTTGAGCACAATTCAGACCCAATTTCGATCGAAATCTTTCCCAAAACCCATATTCTAATTCCCAAGCTTTCCAAAATTTCATACGGACTATCTGACCACTTACAGTTCAAAAACCACCCATTTTACCCCTCACAAACCCGCATTCCACCGTGCTCAAATTCTCACCGCCCTTGTGGCCACAGGTTCGAATTCCCTCACAAAATTATAAAGACACCAATAAACATGGCGTCTTTATAAAATATATTTTATTTTGTCGAGACCTTACAATCTTCTGGTATTGAAAACATTTTGCTCGGTTTAAGAACAATATGAATTCGCTGTTTCATCTTTTTAAAAGTTTCGTTTGTCCATGACGAATAATTTAAAAGTTTTTCACGAACAGATACTACTTCTCTATATTTTTCATTTACGGATAAATTTAACTTCTTAAATTTTGTGTCGTACCAAAAAACAACAAGTTGCCTACGCGAGTCACCTTCCAACCAATCAGAGAGTAGCTCCCAATAGTCCGAATCTGTTTCTCCTATTGACATGCCAAAGACACAAATAATTTGGCTATTCTTAATGACTGCATCAGTTTGATGACGCCAGACTTGGCCCGCAACAGTAATTCCCTCGTTTTTTTGCATAACAGCTTTAAACAAGTCACTATTCCACAATTCCTTGTTTTCAACAGTATTAGTGTTGCACACACCTATAATAGGCCATCGATTAAGTGTACCGTGAGCGTGCACCAAATCCCCCATAATCAGTTTGTGGATAGCGCCGTCTGAACCACGCCAATCGCCAATATGCTCTTTCTTTAAAGCCATAACAATTTTGTCAATAGCATTCGTATAATTAAAACATACTACATTTAATTTTGAGGTAGAGGCCCCATCCTTATAAACCGTATCCCGAACCGCCCCTACATCCAAAGGATCAATTTCTTGAAAAAATTGTGTGAGTTGTGGAGCTATGTGCGGCTTTATTTTCTCCGCCAATTCTTTGGTCACAAGTGCATCTTGTTGTTTTAGATACTCAACAAGATTGTCCCTAAAATCCTCAAAGCAATCAATAAACTGGTCAACCGTGTCAAGAGAAAATTTCTCCGTATATTTACCCAAACCATATTCGGCATCAGACCAATATGCTTCTGCATCCGGCTCCTTATGTATGTACTTATCAATTTCTTTTCGAAAAGAAACCACCCATTCTTCTAAATTGTTTTTGGGCTGATTACAATACCACTCATAGAAAGCGTTGTATCCCGTTTCAAGGCCTAAGGCGCGGTCAAAACCATTCCCTATCAGAAAAGTAATATTCACAGAATCCCCCCTTGTTTCTAACTAGTATTATACCATATTCCCTGCTTTTTTCAACAAAAAGCGACAATATAAAATCAACACTGTGTTTGTGCTGGTTTTATATTTGTGGTGAATTCTGTGTTATATTTCTACTACTTCTTCCAACCCTTGCATCACTTCAACCATTATGCGAGCGGCAAGAATGAATCCCGAACTGAACGCCTCACGCTCGGTAATGCAGGACAGTTCGCTTGTGCAGTCCTTGAACTTTTCAAAGGTTTCTTTTTGTTTCTCCGTCAGACCGGCGTTGAGTTCATCCTCGTTTTTGCATATCAACTTGACGAGTTTATCCACCCTCGTTCCTCGCTTGATATACTTTTCGTGAGGACTGATGTTTCCATAGTATAAATCTTCAAGTGTTGTCATTTCCACACCTCCCCATAAGAGAAGAGCGACTCTACACCAATCGGTGCAAAGCCGCTCTTTTTGATTGTATTTTCTTTTCGTGCCATATCAGCACCTCCTTTGCAGTACAAACATATACCACAAAGGTTTTAGGAAGTCCAGAGAATTAATCTCTCAAATAAATAAAAGATTGTGGGGCTTTTTTTATTCCCAAAGACTCTAATGTGAGTGGATTTTCGTATTGTGTTACGTCGCCTAAAATATAAGCACTTGCTGTTTTTCTGCTTTTAAAATATTGGCGGTATTTTTCTCTCGATATTCCTGCAAATAATTTTGTTTTCTCCCATAAAGCCGTTGGAGATGTTGTGATGGTCCCGGTCACTTCTACTTCACCAACCACCTTCATAACAGGATAAGTCGCATACAACACAATACTATCAACCGTTTCTTTTGCTAATTTGTGTCTGAATTCAAAACGCTTGCTTTTATCAAGAATTCTATACACATACTCTGGCTTAACTGATAATAATATTTTCATTCGTATGTGTCTCCTCAATCACTTTCATAAACTGATCCCGGGTAATTTTCGTAAATCCCCTTGGTGCAGAACCAACATCTTTTATAACACCAAGTTCGATAAGACGTTTTAAATTTAAGAGTTTAGGGAACGAATATGCATATAAAAACTTGACGATAAAGGGTCGGTTATATCTATTATAATTCCATTGTTCCAAAAGTTCTTCGTTTGTAAATACGCTCCTACTTCTACATTGATTTATAAATTCATCTGAAGTCGTTATATCTGTACGAACGCTTTCAACAATCCCCAATGTTGTAACAACACTTTTATAATATCCACCTGTCCTATAAAAAACAATAATATCTCCCGGGTTTATATTTCTTTCAAAAGAACGGCAAATATATACTTTGCTTATAGCATTACGATATGACTCCTGTTCTTCAAAAGTATCGGGATTTTCATTTATAAGTATAGAATCAGGCAATAATGATGTGTGATATTGTGGATATATGGGAACCAAAAAGACGCTTCTGTCTGCATCCATAAAAGGATATGATTTTTTATTATCGCTTTCATGAATCATTGGGATCATGCTTTTGACATACACATTTTCCACACCTGAACTCGACGTTTTTGTGCCATGTTTATAAAACCCATATTCTTCTAATAATCTCACCAATCTTTTTTGTTCGATTGTTTTTTCAAAAATAGTAACATATATTTCATCAACTTTTAGTTTCAAAGCATTGTCAATGATTATTTTGATAAAACGCTCACCTATACGATAACCGTTTAGCGTCACCTTTAAAGTGCCGATTTTCAAGCGTTTTTTCGGCTTAAAAATGGGATCAATATCCGCATAATTTTCAGTTTCTGTTTCTGACTTTAAATACAAAAATGCCCGAATTTCACCATTGTCTTGACAAACATAAGCAGTTTCATCGGCTTTGCGAACAAACCATTTTTCGAAGCCAGTATAGTCTTGTTTAAAACTATCAAAAAAAGAATCATTAATATTGATGTTTCCAAAATATTCTTTTTTTACAGATTGAATTTTGTAATCAACAAAACTGGGATTTTCGACAAGACATTTTTCAATAAACGAATCAATGAAGAATACTTTATTAGCTATTCCAAGTTTTTTGGCTTTTGTATGAATCAACTTATCTTCAGTCACTAATAAGTCTACTCTTCCACAAAAAACCTCGTTTAATAAAACCGTATCGTTTTTATCATTTTCTGTATGGTCAATTTTTCTTGAAATAGTTTCAACCTCTTTGCATATTGCCGTAGTTGTTTTTAACAAACAATAACTTTCTAATTTTTTACGAAAAGAGGAAACCACTTCTTTATCAGCAAACTTTGAAATCTCCTGAACAGTTACGGGATGAACACATTTATCGTATTTTAATTTGTCTAACCAGCCGAATAAAACACCGATATCATCATGTATTACTTTATAGTTTTCTCGATGAATTATAATGTTAGTATCCAATAACGCTTTCATATTAACCTCCTAATCTTTGGATAAGATTGAAGATAAAGTCGTATAACACAGATAACAGCCCTGCCGCGACTACGTATATCAAAATCGTTTTCCAATTACACTTACTAACCTTCGTTTTTACAAACATTATGCAATTCTCAATTAGTTTCTCCGCTTGTTGGCTAGTAAACTTCCAATGATATGCCACAATGTTTTTCTTGCCCATATTAGGATAATAATCTTTCCATGTACCTTTTTCCAATTCACGAGCAGTCGGAGAAATAGATGAGTATTGCAAATCAACGTACGATTCTGTCAAAAGTAAAAAGTGAACTTTTCCTATTTTATAACTTACGCTTTCCCGCATCTCCTCCAATAAAGATGATGGCAAACTGCGATAATCGTTAAACCTGAAATCTATTGCTTCTGTAATCGATATCGCACTTTGAAACAGCATATTATCAGGGCTATACAATTTTATAATATTTTTAAATCCTTTGCTGTTAATGCGAAATCTAAAGTATTCGGTGGTATCTGAAAACTCTAATTGTTTTGGACGATTAAATGAAATCAATGATCCATCATATTTGTTTTCAACGGTTATATCATTTTGGATATCCAAGCAATATACGTTTAATTTTAAATCTTGTTTTGCATTTGACACGTGCAAAACCTTGCTTTGAGCGCCTTGTGAAATTTCACAGTCCTCATTAAAAACAGTGCATAACATCTTGGTGTCTTTAAGATGTTCTGCTAAGTCAACGATATCAGTTTTCTTTACTTCCCATGGAATATAAAAATAAACTTTAGAATAGCCTTTGGGAGCATAAATCTTTATGCCCACATCTAAAGAAACAGGCTGTGCTTTACGGTTATGTATATTCCATAGATTGAAATGGATATCCGCAGCGAAGTTGTCTTCGTGCGCTCCTTTATCAAACCACAGTGCAAAACTATTCATATTTTCTCACCCCTACATAACGTTGAATTGTCATTTTTTCCATAGTGTAAAAAGCTTATATTATTATGCTTCTCGAGCCATTCATCGTACTTTTTTAAGCCTTCTTCAGTTCTGTCAACTAAGTTTATCACAAATTCCAAGCCCCATAATGCAATAACGAAATACAAGTGACCCCACAAAACCTCATTCCCGTTTTCGTCAAAGTCGGATTTTTCCTCAATCATTAGAAAATCTGATTCATGCATTATTTGATATGAAGTTTCTTTAGTGAAATAATGTTCTGCGTCTATATCATAGATTCTCCTTACTCGGTAAGGCCAAACTTCGCCAATATTAAAGCGAACATAATTTCGCATATTGTCCAGTTCTTTATTAGTCAAAAGATAATCTATCCATTCTGGATCATCAATAATTTTCAAAGCAAGCGCTTCAAAAGCAATTTTTGCAATGAAACGTGAAGTCGTTCGCAATAATTTTAATAATTCTCCATCATCATAAGCTTGGGAAAACATTACACCTTCTTCAATATTTCCGTCTATACTTATAAATTCTAAACACGGAGGAAAATCACCTTTTGGTTGGTTTCTTTCTATTGAGATTTTTTTACCATTTAGAAAAGCATCAATAGCAGGGATTTTCCCTTTTTTATTGGGGACTTTTTCGTAAAATCTAAGCCGTTTGATTTCTGACATATCAAAAAATGGCTGTTCAATTTTTCGAGAAAAATAATTATTGCATTGATCACAAACAAATCCAGCCGGGAGAACTAATTTGGTATTCCCTAATGTTTGAGGTATAATGTGTTCTACACTTTTTGATCCAGTTGAATCATTTTTACAGAATAAACATCTCAATAATAATTCTCCTAATTGTTAAATTAAAATTCCATTGCAATGATCAACTTCATGCTGAATGATCTGTGCAGGCCAGCCGGTAAAGGTTTTGATGCGCATTTGGAATTCGGCGGTTTGCCATTGTACTTTGATAGACTTATAGCGTTTGCACGGACGGGGACCACCGAGCAGAGAAAGACAACCTTCCTCGGTGTCATACGGTCCTGACTTTTTAATAATTTCGGGATTAAACATCGTCATATATGTACCCTCATTATCAAACACAATAATCCGCTTGCGCACACCAATCATATTCACCGCCATGCCGACACAACTGTCCTTGTGCGCAAGCAGCGTGTCAAGCAAGTCCTGTGCGACCTGCATATCCTCTTTTGTCGCGTCCTCCGACTTTACAGCGAGGAAAATCGGATCGTGCATAAGCTCCTTAATCATTGCCATAAACCTCAGTTATCTTTTTCAGTATTTCTTCATCCGCCGGGCAGAACTCGTAATTGGAGATCTCACTCGGCGTGATCCATTTGATATCATTGTGCTCTAGCTTCTGTGGTGTCCCCTCGGCAATCGTAGCGTTGAATAATGTTAAGTGCACCTTGATATCGGGATACTCATGGACGACGTCCATAAACACATCACCAACGGAGAGTGTTACGGCAAGCTCTTCTTGACACTCGCGAATGAGCGCCTGTTCTTTAGTTTCTCCCGACTCAACCTTACCGCCAACGAACTCCCAAAGAAGTCCTCTTGCCTTATGCGCTGGACGCTGGCAGATCATAAATTTGTCTTTGTCCCATATGAGGGCCGCTACTACTTCGGTCATCATCAAATCTCCGCAATACCTATTTCTTTCAAATAGCCATAGATCCCGTCATACCACTCACGTTTGCGGGTCTGATCGTCGTCACTGCCTGCTGGAACAAATATTGCCATACCTTGACGAGCACGCGTTAGCAGTACGCGATATGCGTTCTTCAAATATAGGCGTCGTTCCTCAGAGCTAACGTTATTCCATCGGTTGCCGACGAAATTGGTATAAGTCCATTCACCATCTACATAGCGATAGTCAGCGTCCCAAGCTACTACAGAGTAATCCAGTTCAAGTCCCTGGATATCAAATTCCGTTACAACATCCTCCAGCATATAACTGGAACGGACATCGTCTTTGCCATTCAAAAACCAGTTTGCAACCGAAATCTCATTCTTCACAAAGATACCTTCCGGTTTCAACCGTAATGCACCACTGCTGGCGAGCAGTCCATAACGAGTTGTGCCCTGACAATGATCGCGTACCCAGTCTTTTGCCTTGTTCAAGTCACGGGTTATCACAATCGGATATTTATCTTTTATCCGTTGATACAGCTTCTTTGCTTCATCGGTATCCGCATCCAAAACAGCTTTTACAAAAGCGGCTAAATCGGGCGTTCTGAAAGAACGAACCGAAGTTGCCAAATGAAGCTTGTCTTTCTCAAAGGTGCGAAGACCGCTCATCATGCCATTCCAGCTTCTACCGCGGCGATACTCATCATCATTAAGCTGAGGTGTGATATATACATCCCAATCGGGAAAAGCTCGACGCAAAGAATCAAACCACTCGGGCAAGCCTGCTTCGCCGGTATTGATTTCCTGACCGCCGCCCACTAAACAAATAACAACTGCCCAGTCCTTGTGTCGATCCATCGTGCTGATCAGAAATTCGGGCTCGCTATACGGGAAAGGAGATACGCCCTTTTTGGTCGCCATAAACTTTTCGATCATATCGTGAGTCCATGCACGTTGTGCTTCATCAAAGATTGCTACACGCTCAGGCGGAACATTAGTGTTACCAACAAATGAATCACGATATTTATGGATAATCTGAATAAACGCAGATGTGCTACGTAATGCCTCCGTCTTGGATACACGATTACCGTGCTGTTTTTCCTGTTCGACTTTATCTCGAGCCAGAGCTTCTTGAAGCACGGTTACTAACGGGAAATTGCCAGAAAGGAAGACGGCGTGTTCACCTTTCTGCGCATTTGAACGCTGAATAGCAATATTCAAACCAACCAGTGTTTTTCCTGCGCCAGGCACACCTGTAACAAAGCAGATTGACTTGCGACCGTTGGCCTTGCTATGTTCAATGATATGGTTAATCTCATCGGTGGTAACGGTAAGATTTTCCGCACCGGCATCGCTGCGAGTAATATCATGCACATTATGACCGCGATACAACGCTTGAGCCGCTTCGACAATTGTGGGCGTAGGCAAATACTCCGAATTCTCCCACAAAGAATAATCAAAATCTGGCTCATTATATTGGTCTACAACAGCTTGAATGGTAGATGCAATATTTTCGGCATTGCAACGAAGTGGAACAATAATGCGGTCCCGTTCTTGGATTGTGTTATTTACTTTCGGTGCCCTGGTAGAAACCATGATCGGTACCAAAAATTTGTTATGGCTCTCTCTTTGGAAGTTTCTAAGATCCAGTGCGTAATCGTATACCTGGTCGTATGTGGACTGACGATACTCTGTATCGCCACATTTAAACTCCAAAAGGAAAACTATATTCTTATAAAGCACAACCACATCAACGCGTTTGCCCATTCGAGGAATTGTATACTCAAAAACAATTCGTCCGTCCTCAAATGTGCGCAACTGATTTTTGAGAATCTGCACCTCGGATTCCCATGTGTTGCTTTGTTGAATTGTGGTTTCTGCAGATATATCGTTGGAATGAATAACGCCAAGAATTTCACTGGTAGATTGGCGCAAGAAATCTGAAATCGAAGCAGAATAATATGATCTTAAATTACGCATTATACTGCCTCCTACTTAATTTCTTGTTCAAGTCCGTCAAATAGGTCACTATCAAAAAATTCTCTGATGGTAATATCCAGTCCATCACAAATTTTCTTAATGGAACAAATACCAGGATTCTGGCTTTTTTCGTTCAAAATACTGTAGACAGTCGAAGGAGAAACACCGGATATATTTGCGAGTGCATTAATGGCAATTCCGCGCTTACTACACAACTCGACAATTCGTTTTTCGACAGCTTCTTTAATCAACATAATATGTACCTCTTTTTGTTGCGATATATCGTTGATTATATTATATAGCAATCTGCGATAAATCGTGTGCGACGTATCGCAGATTGTCTAATAGTATATATTTTTGTCTTTATATGATGTTTGAGTCTTATTTGCTCGATTATCTTCATATGTGCAGATATCTTGCTTATATGGAGATGATCGCCTTTTTTCTTTGTCTACTGCGGCGCAATTTTTGACACCCAAGTGAGCAAATATATTTGCTCACTTGGAAATGACAAAGCCGATGAGGAATCGTTTGATTTCTCATCGGCTTTGCTTATGGCCATACTTATTTACAGTCTTTACAAGAGTATTCGGGGACGGTGCGTTCGTTGATAACCGATTCATAGAGCCGCCAACCGCCTGCAAGGTTATAGCAGTCGCAGCCATTGCCTGTAAGAATACGGCAGGCAAGGTAGGAACGAAGCCCCGAATGACAATGAACGTAGATGGGTCTGTCTTTCGGAATTTCATTTATTCTTTGCCGCAGGGAGTCAAGCGGAATGTTAACAAAGCCGTCAATTTTACCGTTCATCACCTCAAACGGTGTACGGGTGTCGAGCAGGAACACGCTGCCGTCACGGGGAAGGTTTTCCACGTCGTGCCAGAAGAACTGTTTGAGCTTTCCGCTGACAATATTTTCGGCAACAAAGCCTAGCATATTGACAGGATCCTTCGCGCTGCCGAAAGGCGGAGCATAGCACAGTTCAAGGGTGGTAAGATCGGTGATCTTCGCGCCGAAACGGATGGCGGTGGCAAGCACGTCCATACGCTTGTCCACGCCGTCAAAGCCGACGATCTGCGCACCGATGATCTTGAGCGTTTTCTTATCCCACAACGCTTTGACCGACATCTGTGCCGCGCCGGGATAATAGGTGGCGTGGGATGCCGAATAGGTGTAGGTCTTATCGTAATCAATACCTGCCAACCTGGCAGTCTTTTCGTTAAGTCCCGTGGTGGCAACGGTCATATCAAAGAGTTTGAGCACCGCCGAGCCTTGCGTTCCGATATAAATGCTCTCATATCCTGCGATATTATCGGCGGCAATTCTGCCCTGCTTGTTGGCAGGCCCTGCAAGGGGAATAAAGGCGGGCTTCTTTGTGATGAAATCTTCCACCTCAACCGCATCGCCCACGGCGTAAATATCGGGGATATTGGTCTGCATTTTCTTGTTGACAACAATGCTTCCGCGCGGGTTGAGTTCTATTCCGCATTCTTTTGCGATGGCGGTTTCGGGACGGACGCCCACCGACAGTATGATCATATCGGCGGTGATCTCACCGTTTTGCAAGATGACGGTGTTTCCGTTGATCGCTTTTACGCCGTTATTCAGGTGCAGAGCAATGCCTTTGGATTTGATATAGCGGTGAACGTCTGCCGCCATATCAAAGTCGAGGGGTGCAATAAGGTGGTCTGCAAGCTCTACGACGGAAACGTTTAGCCCTGCTTCAACTAAATTTTCCGCCATCTCCACGCCGATATATCCGCCGCCGATCACCACAGCCGAGCGCAGTTTTGCGGTATCAATATAGTTCTTGATCTTCAAGGTGTCTGGAATGTTGCGAAGGGTGAAAACGTTGCTACCGTCAGCGCCCTCGATGTTCGGCCGTATGGGCTCGGCACCCATAGACAAAATGAGGTTAACGTAGGTTTCTTCATAGGTTTCGCCCG
>JAZTXO010000145.1:0-8547 GCA_045636445.1 Eubacteriales bacterium
CCGACTTCACTATCGCGGCTGACGTCTACGACACCGTAGCCTTTGAATTTGACGTAAATCTCGGTACGTCGGGAGGTTACGAAATGTTCGTAAGAGATACAACCGGCGCTCAGATATTCAAGTTCGGCGTAGAGTCCTCCGGCAACAAGTGGCAGCTCAAGGATCTTTCCAACACCAGCGTAGGTAATAACTTCTGGTCGGTTGAGGCTTCGGCTGCAAACACGTGGATACATCTCCGTCTCGAAATCACTCCCGATCCCATTACCAAGATGGATAAGATTTCTATCACCTGTAACGGAACTCCCGTTACTATGGGCGTTTCCGGCGGCAAATACTACACCGTTGGCGGTATATTCTACACCGCAGATCAGATAGCTCAGCTCGATCTTCGCTCTTGGAGCTCTACTGCAAACGACATATACTTCGACAACGTTCTCGTTGAGAAGATCAGCACAAACGCACGTCCTATCGGAACAAACGATATAGAATCCGGTAGCTACCCTTCTAACATTTCCCAGAAGTTATCCGAGGTTATTACCGATACCGTTTACGGCGAATCCTCCAAGGTTCTTCACCTTAAGCCCGACTCAGACGGTACAGCGGAAACCTACAACATTTACGCTAACAACGCTATGGTTGACGCCGCAAATGCAGAAGCGCTCGGCTTTGCCGCAGACCTTAAGTTCGTAAAGGATGCAAACGGTGACAACCCGGCTTACGACTTTATGCTTGACGGTTATCTTAACGGCGCGACAAGCACCTCCGCTGTTTACTGGCTTAGATTCATTGCCTCCGAAGGAAAGGTTTACATCCAGAACCAGAAGAATGACAGCGAGAAGTTTGAAATCGGTGTTATTGGCGAATACTTCTACTTCCAGGCGGCATACGTTGTTGAAAACGGTGTTTCAATGGTACACATTATGTCTAACGGAAATTACGTCGGCACCTTCACGCTTCAGTACAACGCAGGATCTGCTCCTATCGACAAGATAGCTAACCTCAGAATCAGAACTATGTCTAACTACACCTCCGATATGTATATAGACAATATATTCGTTGGATTCTGCTATCTTCCTGATATTCAATAATTGACACAAAGAGAGGACAGAGCGAAACGCTCTGTCCTCTTAAATATTATTTTCTCTCTGCAAGGGGTGTTTTTCCCTTGTATTTCCTATATACCGAGATAAAGTGCGAAATGTTGTTATATCCGCATCTTACCGCAACGTCTTTCACCGAAAGCTCGGTTGTAAGAAGAAGCTCCTCTGCCCTATTTGTTCTTACGGTGTTAAGATAATCCTTAAAGCTCTGGCCCGTTGCAATCTTAAAGCCTCTTGAAAAGCTGCTTTGGCTCATATTCAGCTTATCCGAAATTTGTTCTGCGGAAATAGCTTCGGCATAATGCTCATTTACGTAAAAAATCGCGTGGTATAAATTCTCATTTAAAAGAGCTGTTTTATCTTCCGTATAGTTATCCAAGGAATAAAGTCCGTCAAATACCATCAAAGCCGAAATTATTTTAGAAACCGTAGTCTTTTTCTTTTTCTTGTCAAGAGAGGCAATAAGACGCTTTAATCCAAGCTCTGCATCGCTTCCCTCTACCTCCGCCTTACGCCACACGTTCTTGTGAGCAGGGTTGCAAACAATGAATCTTAAAGAAAAACTGCTTCCGCCTTCATTCCTTGAAAGATTATACAATACCCTGGGTAGAAGCTTTAAGACGTAATAATCGTTATCGACCTCGTCCTCGGTCCATATATCGTGAATGGAACGTGAGCGAAAGAGGGCAATATCTCCGGGATATATGCTGGTTTTTACGCCATCAATAGATACCTTAACGCTTCCTTTGTTCATATAGATTATCTCTATTGCTTCGTGAACGTGGGTATGTGCCGCTTCGGCACGGCGGTTGACCGGATGCATCTTGAAAAATTCCATCTCTTCTGTGCGAATGGTTTTGTTCGGGATTTCCTCTCTGTATTCCTTTATCATTTATATTTTCCTCTTATTTTATAAATAACAAAATACCGTTTATTTTTTAAGTAACAAAATATTGTTATTTTTATTATAATACATGTGATAACATTTTTCAATATTTTTGCAAAAATTCATTATTTTTAGAATCTTGAGTAAGTTGCTGACAAATACTTGATTTTATGCGAAAAAAATGTTATAATGTAGAAAAACGAAAGGAGTTTTTATTATGGCTAACAAAAAGAATTCTGAGCTTTTCTCTTCCATCCTTTACATACTTATAGGCGTACTTCTCGTTGTTTTCAAAGGTGAGACTCTTAACTGGGCTATGACTATTGCAGGTATCTTCTTCATCGTTTCGGGCGTTCTTGAAGTTGTAAAGAAGAATTATCACGGCGGAGCTGTCAGCCTTGTTATCGGTATTGCAATACTCATTCTCGGCTGGGTAGCAGTAGGTATCGTTCTTCTTGTGTTCGGTATTCTCGTTGCAATCAAGGGCGGTGTTGCACTTCTTGATGCACTTAAGGCTAAAAAGCCTAACGCTCTCGACATTGTTTACCCTGCGCTCACCATTGCACTCGGCGTACTTATCGCGCTTGGCGAGGTTGTTGACGTTCTTATCATCATTGCCGGTGTATTGCTCATTATCGACGGTGCTCTCGGTCTCCTCGCAGAACTTAAGAAAAAGTAAACAAACGTTTTCATTTTGTTAAAAAAACAGACCTTTCTTCACGAATGGTCTGTTTTTTGTATTTCCAATGTTACGTCTTATTTCTCATTTCTCATTGTTTTGATTCTTTTAAGAAAGAATCAAAACCAAGGGGTACATCGGAGAAAGCTCCGTCATAACCTTTACTCTTCCGCACTCTCCGAGAACGAAATCAAGCTTTATTTCCTTGCCGTCGTGATTTAGATAGGTTATCTCTGCGGGAACAAAGTCGCAAACAATATCCAACTCATCAAGAGTGTCGTAACCCAGATTCATAAATGACGCAAGAAGTCTGCCGTCTTTAATTTTTCCCGCTCTGAGAAGCACTTCCTCGTCGCCCTCGTAATAGATAGGCAATGCTCCGGCACGGCTGAAGACGTCAACAAACTGGCGTTTTCTTGACTCGTTAAGGAAGGAGAAGCCTTCCATATAATTATGCTCGGCGTCGGGTGTTCCGCAATAAACGACTGAGATTTTTCCCTCGCCTCTATCAAGGAGTGTAACTGCGGGAGAGAGCTTTTTCTTTTCACCGTCTAAGTTTCTATACGACCAGGAAAGAACTTCTACGCGCTCGTCCTTTATTTCAATCATTTTACGCATTTTTTGCGGGGTGCAGGTAGCCGAGGGGTCAAACTCAAAGAACTCACCCTTTGCAACCATACCTTCCCAATCCTTTACCTCAACTCCGAGAAGATCGCCAAAGCCACGCTCGATAAGGTCGGCTGCAACCTGTCCGGTGACGCAAACGCTGCCCTCAAAGGCTGCCTTTATTTCCTCGTCGGTCATATGCGTTACGATACAGTCCTCAAGATAGGTAAGCTTGTTTTCTGCCGTAGGCTCGGAGAAGTAGAACGGAAGACCGAGACGCTCAAAGCACTTGGATGCCCAGAAGTTTTCGTGGTATTTCCACATATTCGAAAGAGTATAGTTATGCAGGTACTGAACAAGGAATGCGGAGTTTGCTCCCACCCATTTTATATCCTCTACGTAGTCGGCAAGTCTGTCGTAAAAATCCTTATGCTTTGCAAGAATATCCCTGAATGCCTTTCCCGACTTAGGCTCCCAAGCGGAAGTACGGGTTATCCAATGCTTCGCTCCTCTGACACCCTCCAAAATAGCGGCGGTGTAATGGGAATGAAGGTATCTTGCGTTCTTTCCGTAACGGTTAAAGGGTATAGTATCGGTTTCACCGAGAATTATATCTATTCCGCCCTTTTTAAGCTTCGCTGTGCAAACGGCAGCACGACGCATAATATCGCTGAATCCCCTTACGGAGACAGGAGCATAAGTGCCGCAAGGAACTCTTACCATTGTAGGATTACCCTTGCCTGCAAAGTGTGGATTTGTATAAACCACCGAGTCGCAAATGTCGCCAGAGGTACAGTTGATGCCCTGAATCGTGGGATCAACCTCGTCAATTCCCTCTCTGAACACCTTTATTGCTTCAACCAAGGAGTCGGTCTGCATTTTTATAAATTCCACAGTTAAGGGATCGCCTGACGGATGGCTTTCAATATGCGCCCACATCTGATCACGGTTCCACTTTTTGCCGGTTCTTCTTTCAAATTCAGCCATGTGGAGCTTACAGGCGCAGCCGTTACCGGGACGCATAAGTATTCTGAAATCGTCATCAAGCATTATTGCCTTTGGACGAGCTTGAGCTATCCTTTTCGTAACCCCTTTAAAGTGATTAAGGAAGTCTTTGTCAAGGGGACAGTAAACGTTCTTTTCCTCACCGTCGGTTACGCCTAAAAATCTTGTAAACGGAGCGAGATTTATATCATATCCGTGACCGAGAGACGCCTGAATAAGTACGCCCGAGGGAACACCGTCTTTTTCGAGATTTTCACGGAATTTCTCGTAAGAAACGCACATCTTTTCCGCCTTATCCCAAACGGGATTACCTTCGGGAACGAGAGTCATTATAAAAAGTGGGCAGGTCGTGACACCTCTTCTGTACTGTTCCTTAATATCCTCGCACATCTCGTCAAGGTGCGTAACGTTCAAGGGCATCATAGAAAAATTATACATCATAACAAAGCTCCTCCGCTTTTTTCTTATAACATAATTATAAAGGCTATTGACGTCAAAATCAATAGCCTTTTTACGAAAAGTTTTTCGAAAATCAATCGTGTTCACCGAAGGTCCAACCCTCGCCGTTTATTTCGTGCGCTCTGTGTATAGTCACAAATGCGCGCTTGTCTATTTTGTTTATAGCGTTCATAAGGTCGGCATACTGACGCATAGTGAAGCTGACCATAAGCATTACCTTTTCTTCTCCCGAATAACCGCCGACAACGCTTATAACGGTAGAGGTACGCTTCACCTCGTCACGAATCGCTTCCCGAAGTCTTTCGTGATGCTCGGAAACTATCTGCGCTGTGTATGCCTGAGAACGTCCGAGGAAAATTCGGTCTATAACAATAGCGCCTACAAATGCGGCAATAATACCGAGAAGAGTTATTACCAAGTCACCCATTGCAAACATACCGAGAAGTATTGTAAAAGCATCGAGCATAAAAATAACAACAGAGCTTTTCCACTTTTTGAAGATTTTGCAGAATATAAATGCGATAATATCAAGTCCGCCCGTCGTTCCTCCGCCAATAAAGGTAAGAGCACAGCCCGTACCTATACAAACACCGCCAAAGAGCGCGCTGATAACCAATGCAAGTTCGCCGTATTCGCTGCCTTGAAGATATAAAAATCCGTCAAACACGTCGGGGGAAACAAGCATTCCAAAAAGCGATAACGCTACGGGATATACAAGAGATGCAATAAGAGTTTTTGCAGCGTATTCTCTGCCGAGAACAATAAGTCCTAAAAAGAAAAGTCCCCAAGTCAAAACAGCAACCGCAAGTTCGACAGAAATAATCTCACCGAATTTCTCTTCAATTACTACGGAAATACCGGTGACGCCGCCCGTTACAAGTCCAAAGGGCACAACGAATATCGCGCAGCCAAAGGCGAGTATCACAGTTCCCAATATAACTAAAATCAAGTTTTTAACCATAGACTTAAAATCTATGGATTTATATTTTTCTTTCAACTTCATACAACCCCTCTATATAACAAAATAAAAGCAGTCTTTTTATTATTGTACCACAACTCATATATTTTTTCAACATAAATATAACAAAAAAAGAGAAAACCTCTTTTTGTTTTCTCTTTAAAATAAAACTATGGCAAAGGAGCAAAAGCGCCTCTGCCACAGTTGAAAATTTATTCTATAACTCTTACCTTAATAACTCCGTCCACCGCTTCGATGGTAGAAACGATCTTCTCCGGCACGGGTACTCCCATCTCAATGATGGTATAAGCGTAATCGCCCTTTGAGCCGTTGGAAAGATTTTCGATATTGATGTTTTTAGCAGAAACTATCGAGGTAAACTGGGAAAGCATATTAGCTACGTTAAGGTGAGCAATGCAAATTCTCGATGCTCCCGTATGAGGAATGGAAATTGCGGGATAGTTTACCGAGTTTTTGATATTACCGGTCTTAAGGAATTCGTCAAGCTCCTGAGCCGCCATAACTGCACAGTTGTCCTCGCTCTCTGCGGTAGACGCGCCAAGGTGAGGAATGCAAACGGTGTTCTTCATGCCTACGGTTTCGGGAGTTGGGAAGTCGGTTACGTATGCCGCAACCTTGCCCGATTCAAGGGCTTCCTTTATATCAGCGGAATTAACAAGCTCTGCACGCGCAAGGTTGATAATTCTGACTCCGTCCTTCATTTTTGCAATAGTTTCCTTGTTTATCATGCCCTTTGTGGTAGACGCCAGAGGCACGTGAAGGGTGATATAATCGGCTACTTCGTATATTTCATCATAGCTCTGCGCGTGATGAACCGAGCTGGATAAGCTCCAAGCCGCATTTACGGTAAGATAAGGGTCGCATCCAACAACCTTCATACCGAGATTTTTTGCAGTATTCGCAACAAGACCGCCTATTGCGCCAAGACCGATAACGCCAAGAGTTTTACCAAGAATCTCGCAGCCTGCGAACTTGGATTTTTCCTTTTCAACCGACTTTGCAATATTTTCATCGGCAGCGTTAGCCTTAACCCACTCAATACCGCCAACAACATCTCTTGATGCAAGCATAAGAGCTGCAACCGCAAGTTCCTTAACTCCGTTAGCGTTAGCTCCCGGCGTGTTAAATACAACTACGCCGCGCTTTGCGCACTCTTCAACGGGAATGTTGTTCACACCCGCGCCTGCTCTTGCGATTGCAAGAAGTTCAGGATTGTACTCCATTTCGTGGAGATTTGCCGAACGCACCATCATGGCGTCGGGATTTTCAACCGCTTCGGAAACTTCATAGGCGTTTTTGTCAAAAACATCAGTGCCGATAGCGGCAATTTTATTCATTAACTTGATTTTTTTCATAGTATTGTTTACATTTCTTTCGTTATTTTGAAAAATTAGTACTGCACCTTGGGGTTGTTCTGAGCGAATTCCTTCATGAATTCAACCAACTTTTCAACACCCTCGTAAGGCATAGCATTGTAGATAGATGCACGCATACCGCCAACAGAACGGTGTCCCTTAAGATTCTTAAGGCCCTTTTCCGATGCTTCCTTACAGAACTTTTTGTCAAGCTCTGCATCACCGGTAACGAATACAACGTTCATCATAGAACGGCACTTCTTGTCAACGCTTGCGGTGTAGTAGTTCTGTCCGTCAAGGTAGTCGTAAAGAAGAGAAGCCTTTCTCTCGTTGCGGCGTTTCATTTCCTCAAGACCGCCGATAGAAAGAATCCATTCAAACACAAGCTTTGCCATATAAATGCACCAGCAGGGAGGAGTGTTGTACATAGAATCGTTCTCTGCCATATTCTTGTAGTTAAGCATATCGGGAGTGTCGGGACGCGCATTTCCGATAAGGTCCTGACGAACGATAACGATAGTTACACCTGCCGGAGCGATATTCTTCTGCGCTCCTGCATAGATAAGACCGAACTTCGAAACGTCAACCGGCTCGGAGCAGATGCAAGAGGACATATCGGCTACAAGAGGAATGTTTCCGGTATCGGGAATGTAATGGAACTTTGTTCCGTAAATTGTGTTATTAAAGCAGATGTGAACGTAGTCGGCATCGGGACGGAAGGAGCTTTTCGTTGTTTCGGGAATGGTTGAGAAGGTGGGAGTTGCTCCTGCGGAAGATGCGGCTATAACCATATCACCGTACTTTTTAGCCTCGGTCGCAGCCTTCTTGGAGAACTGACCGGACACAATGTAGTCAGCGCACTTATGCGCGGAAAGAAGATTGAGAGGAACTGATGCAAACTGAGTTGAAGCTCCACCCTGCATAAAGAGAATTTTGTAGTTTGCAGGAACGTTCATGAGCTTTCTGAGTGCGTCCTCTGCTCCGTGAAGGATCGCTTCAAATTCCGGAGTTCTGTGACTCATCTCCATAACCGACATTCCTGACTCTCCATAGCACAGCATCTCCTTTTGCGCGCGCTCAAGAACTTCAAGAGGAAGCATAGAGGGGCCGGCTGAGAAATTATACACTCTGTTCATTTTGTTTGCCCATATTACCTTGATTTTAGGGTAATTCCTTTCGTAAAAATAAAATTATTCATATTATACTACTTTGGTGTATATTTGTCAATACAATACGTGCTTTTAGGGGTATTCCAAATTCTAATACCCGCATTATATTTAGTGGTATTATTAAAATAGTAACGGATTAGTTACTTTGTGAAAAAGCGGTACTTTATTATATGCATAAAACAAATATACATAACAAAATCGCCGTAGTTACCTACGGCGATTTGAGCGAGTCGAAGATTTAACGAAGTTTTTGCAAATTATGCAAAGATGAGTGCTGATTTGGAGAAATCGTTGTAGGCAAGGCGTAAG
>JAZTXO010000146.1:0-8658 GCA_045636445.1 Eubacteriales bacterium
AGATGTACGACCGCCTCGGTCTTGACGAGAACACAACAGACATTCTCGGCCTTAACGTACCGAGCATTGTTCTGCCGGTCTGCCCCGGACGAAACCTTTCGGTGGTTATCGAGGTTGCGGCAATGAACAACCGTCAAAAGAGAATGGGATACAATACTGCTGCCGAGTTTAACAAGCGTCTTATGGAGTCTATGGGCGTAAATTGATGGTAAAAAACAAAGTATTATGATTAAAAACACGGTTGGAAATTGTAAAATGAAGATACTGAATGCAAATTACGAAAAAATAAAACAGACTCACGGTAAGGAGATCTACGAGGCTTTCTGTCAGCTTCAGTCGCTTTACACAGACGGTATTTATAAGTGGTATGCAAGTCTTTGGGAGTCTGAGATAGGCGGATTTTATTATTCCCATTCTGCCAGAGATACCGAGGGATTTTTGCCCGATATAGAGAGTACGGCGCAGCTGCTTGGATACGTTGAGGAGCTTGGACTTGTTCCGAATCTTATTGATTTGCCCGAGGGTATGAAAAAGAAGCTTATTGCTTTTCTTCAAGGTCTTCAGGATAAAGACGACGGATATTTCTATCACCCTCAATGGGGCAAGGGAGTAAACGAGTCCCGCAAGGCCAGAGATATGAATAATGCCACCGTAACTCTTAAAAAGCTGGGCTCGGCTCCGCTTTATCCCACCGCTGTTGAGAGAATAGAGGCGGCTCGTATGGGTAATTCGCTTGATACAGAGAAAAGTACAGTGCCTGAATATCTGCGTTCTGCAGAGGCTCTCACAGAGTATCTGAAATCCTTCAAGATCAATGACAACTCCTATCCCGCAGGACATAAGGTTACCTGCATTTCGGGACAGGTAAAGGCGGCGGGATTTGCCGATCTTTGCGGTGAATTCCTTGATTCCACTCAGTATGAAAACGGACTCTGGGAGGAAAAGCTGAGCTATCAGGCGTCAAACGGACTTATGAAAATAAGCTGTGCTTACGCAAACCTCGGAAGACCCTTCCCACATCTTGACCGCGCTTTTGATTCGGCAATAGATATTGCCGTTGCGGATATTCCCGTAACCGCAATTGTCGACGTTTTCAATCCGCCTTACACACTTCTCAATCTCCTTGAAAATATGAAGCTTACAGGCGATGAAGAAAATTACAGAAAAGCAAAGGCAAGGCTTAGAGAAAGAGGAGCAGAGCTTCTTTTGGCAACGAAAAAGAAGGTTGAAGTTTTTGCAAAGTCGGACGGCTCGTTTTCTTATTTGCCAAAGGCATCCTGCCCAACCTCGCAGGGCTGCAGAGCGTCTCTCGGAGTTGACGAGGGTGACGTAAATGCCACTTCTTTGGCTCTCGGCTCAAGAAAAAGAAGTCTCTGGATTCTTGATATTGACGCAGGATATATGGCAGACAAAGAGGATACGAAAATTTTCCTTGAGCTGCTTGGTGAAAAGTAATAGGTGTGAAATCTATTAAAATACAAATGTAAAATGCAAGATTAAAATGCAAATGTAAAATGCAAGGGAAGAGGTTTTTGCCTCTTCCTTTTTTTGTTATGGACGAGAATTGCACTTTGCTGTAATAACTGTTTTGCGAGCCGCATATATTCAAATGAATAAAAATGAAGGTGAGGCTTTTTTATGCAATATAAACAGAACGGTGAAATTTCAAAATGCGAGTGGCGCTCGGAGGTTTATACCGAGACGGGTTCGGATTATTCGCTTCCGGATTATAATGGAGATGTAAGGAAAATACTTTACACAGAAGCAAAGGTCAGACCGTCGGGAAGCTTTGAAAATGGCGAAAATGTGGACTTTTCGGGAATAATTGTTTACAATTTTGTCTATTCCGATTCGGAAAACAGAATCAATTCCGTATCATTTACATCCGATTACGACCAAAGTGTAAAGTGTGCTGAAGGTAGCGAGCCTATAACCGTTGACACTTCGGTATCAAACTTTTCGGTGCGTCTTCTCGGCCCGAGAAAGCTGACTGCAAAGGCGACTCTTTCATCAAGAATTTTACTTGCGAGAAAAGAAGGACAGAACGTTGAGGGCAGTGCTTTTGATGGAGCACAAGCTCCCGAAGCTGATAACGTTTTTGTGAACGCAATGAGCGCATCCTGCTCCGAAAGAAGTGAGAGAGAGTATGCCGAGGAGCTTATAAGACTTGATGGAGTCGGAGCAGATTCGGTGGAAATAATATATTCGGGCGCAGAGTGCATTATTGACAGCATTACCGCAGAGGATGGCGGTGCGACAATACGTGGAAGCATAAGAATAAATGCTCTTGTAAAAAGTGATGACGGTGCTATTCGCAGAGCTGAAAAGACAATGAAAATTGACGAAAACATTCCCTTTGACTTCCCCTCGGGAGCTGAAAGATTTTCTGCAAAGGCGGACTTAAGCTCTGTAAGATGCTCGGTAAATGCCGATGAAAGCGGCTCTTCGGTGGTTGCAAACGTTATTGCTGAATATTCCGTCGAAGCATACGGAAATGAAAGCGCTACTCTTACAACAGACGTTTACAGATGCGACGGTGAGACCGAAAATGAATACACCGATTATAAATACCTCGAGCTTTTAACACTTGTCAGCGAAAAGGATGAGCACAGCTCAAAGACGGCTAGGGAAGGTATAGAGATTGAGAACTTAAGAGAAATAATTTGTCTTGGAGCGCAAGCGAAAATCTCCTCTTGCGAAAGGTGCGACGAAGGAATTTGCCTGACGGGTGAAATACAGTATTCGGGAATTGCTTGTGGTGTTGACGAGAAAGAAAATCCTTGCTACCTGCCTTTCAAAGCATCGCTTCCTTTTGAGAAAAATGTAAACACTAATTGTCAAAATAATAAAAAAATGCAGATTTATCCGTCGGTTATGTGCTATGACCCCAATGCTACGATTGACGAAACCGATATTTATGTTAAGTGCCTTATGCAAATTAAGCTCTTTGTGTGCGAGGAAAAGTGCGAGAAGATACTCGCTTCGTCCGAGCTTGTGGCAAGTGGTGAAAGCGATGACCGAGGGGCAAAAATCGTTGTTTACTATCCCGAAAAGGGCGAAAAGCTTTTTGAAATAGCGAAAAAATTCCACACTACGGTTGAAAAGATTTCTACCGACAATTCTATTAGCCGTTCTGTATCTTTTGATGGAGAAAATACGCTGTCCGAAAGAAAGCTTCTTATATATTGACAAACAGAATAAAAAAACGGCAGAGATGCGAATTTTGCATCTCTGCCGAAGCCTTTTTTATAGGGATAATGCCGTGGTTAATTTTGCTCAAGCCAGTTTTTGCCCGACGTTACGTCAACTGTCAGCGGCACAGAAAGGGAAGCCACGTTTTCCATTTCTTCTTTGAGTATTTTTTTGCAAATTTCAGCAACGTCGTCGCGTGCTTCCACAACCAACTCGTCGTGGACTTGCATAACGATTCTCGCATCGAGATTTTCTTCCTTAAGGCGTTTATACACGTTAAGCATAGCTATTTTCATTATATCCGCCGCAGAGCCTTGGATAGGAGCATTCATAGCAATTCGCTTTCCGAAAGCTCTTTGAGCGCCGTTTGGAGAGGTTAATTCGGGAATATATCTTCTTCTTCCGAAAATAGTCGTTGTGTACCCGTCGTTTTTTGCATCTTCGACTACCTTTTCAAGATATTCGCTGATGGATAGATAGTTCATTAGATAATTTTTGATATATCTTGTAGCTTCCGCAACGGTCGTGCCAATGTCCTTTGAAAGAGAAAAACCGCTGATTCCGTAAATGATTCCAAAGTTCACCGCCTTCGCACGCTTACGCATATCCTCGGAAACTAATTCCTCGGGAATACCGAATACTGCCGAAGCGGTCTTTGTGTGAATGTCGTCGCCGTTGATAAAAGCCTCTTTCATTGTATAGTCGTCGGCAATATGGGCAAGAAGTCTTAACTCTATCTGGGAATAATCGGCATCAACGAGAGTGTAACCGTCTTCTGCGATAAAGTAGCGACGCATCTCTCTTCCCATTTTTGTTCTAATGGGAATGTTCTGGAGATTAGGGTCTGCGCTCGAAAGTCTGCCGGTTGCGGTCAAGGCTTGCTTGAAGTCGGTATGAATTCTGTCCTTTGCGTCAGCCGCTGCGGGGAGAGCTATGGCGTAGGTGCTTCGAAGCTTTGCAACCTGGCGGTATTCGAGAATATCGTCAATAATAGGAGACTCCGACCTTAATTCTTCCAGCGTTTCCGCATCGGTTGAATAACCGGTTTTCGTCTTTTTCTTCTTGCAGGAAAGACCAAGATCCTCAAATAGAACCTCACCCAACTGTTTTGGCGAATTTATATTGAAATCACGTCCTGCCTGCATGTAAATTCTGGCTTCAAGATCCTTTGCAAGTCCGTCAAGTGCATCGCCGAATTCCAGCATTTTAGAGGGATTGATTTTAAATCCGCAATCTTCAATCTCTGCAAGAACCTTTATAAGAGGTATCTCAATTTTGAAGAGAACTTCTGCAAGACCGTCGGCGTCAATTTTGCTTCTCATAGCCGCCTCGATTTCGGGGTAGAGATGAGCCTTCGGCCCGTCAGCGGGAACTACACCTGCAAACATACTTGCAAGAGAGTCTATGCCCGATGCCTTGCTTGAGGGATTGATAACGTAAGAGTACAGAGCAAGGTCTAAAAACGTTGCCTTGTCAAGGTTTACTCCCGCTGCCTTAAGCGTGTGGTAAAGAGCCTTTCCGTCGTAGCAAATTATCTCGGAATTTGAGAAGATTTCTGCAATATCCGAAATAGCTCCGTCATAGAAAAATGCCTGATTTTTAGAGAAAATGTAAACAATACCGTTCAAAATCTCGCAAGAAAAGCGTTTTTCTATGGTTTTCTTCAATTGGTCGGCGGTGGCTTTTTCGTAAGAAACAGCTTCCGCTTCTGCTTTTTCTTCCGGGGTGGAAGAGTCGTCCTCGGGCATAGAGCAGCTCTCGGTGTCAGACGCTGAAAGCCCGAATTTCGTTATAAACGAATTTAATTCAAGGTCAATGAATTTGCGGTACAAGCCTCCCTTGTTAAAACCGCAATATTTCAAATCTGAAAGGCTTTCACTTATGGGAGCGTTTGTTTCTATGGTCGCAAGAGCCTTTGAAAGATAGGCTGCCTCTTTATCCTTTATCAGCTTTTCTCTCACGCCCTTGGTGATTCTGGAGTCCTCGAGATTTTCGTATATTCCGTCAAGCGAGCCGAAGGTTTGAATGAGAGTTTGAGCAGTTTTTTTGCCTATGCCCCCGACTCCGGGAATATTGTCGGATGAATCGCCCATAAGAGCCTTCATATCAACGAACGCTTCGGGCGCTATTCCGTATTCCTCGGTGAATTCCTTCCTGCCCATAAGCTTTGTTTCGGTATTGGTGGCTAACAAAACCGATATTTTGTCGTCGATAAGCTGCAAAAGGTCGCGGTCGCCCGAAAGAATATAGCCTTCGGTATCCTTCGACAGATGCGCCATTTTGGCAACTGTGCCTTGGATGTCGTCAGCCTCGTAGCCGGGCAGCTCCATAATGTGAAGTCCCATGAGCGAAAGGCACTCTTTGGCATCCTTAAACTGTGCGAGAAGCTCTTCCGGTGTGGGATGTCTTCCCGCCTTGTATTCGGCATACATTTTATGGCGGAATGTAGGCTGCTTCAAATCAAAGGCAACCGAAGCATAGTCCGGTTTTAAAGCGCTTATTTGCCTTGAAATAATATTTATCATGCCGTAAATTGCGTTTGTAGGTCTTCCGTCTTTTGTAGACAGAGCGCGTACACCGTAAAAGGCGCGGTTTATTATACTGTTACCGTCTATAACTAGTATTTTTTTCATTAGAATCAATCCTTTTCGTTGCTTTCGCCGGGCTTTGTCAGCTCTGCGTCTAAAGCGCCGTCTTCGTTATTCATAAAAGTGGGAATTTCGATTTCGTAATTGCTTCCGTTTAGATTTTCGGATGCTGCGGCAGAGTCCTCCTCTTCGGATTCCTCTTGTGCCTTGTAGCTGTTGATTTCTTCTATTCGAGCTTGTGCCATTTTTTCAATGGCGAGAGCAGTTTTGCAGGTTTCATCGGGAGCAAGGAATGCAACAAGCCATAAACGGCATACGATGTATATTCCAAGAACTAAAACTAAAACGTTTTCGGAAATTCCTGCGGATAAAATGGCAGAATCTGCGGCATTGTTCACAAAATAATACATTAATGAAGGAATTGAAGAGAAGAAAGCAATATTTGCGGCAATAAGACCGAAGGAAACGTAAAGCTTCCATATCGGACGTCCAAGAGAAACGCGTGTTTCATACAGGAAAAATATTGAAAGAGAAATGAATGCAATCTGATCTACCGCCTTGTTGGGGGCGTTGAGAGGAAGATTTTCCGAGAAGAAGAGATAGATTGAATATATGGCGAGAAATGCAACGCAAGACATAGAAAAGGCTGCTCTGATGCGGCTGTGACGCTTTTCAAAGAATACGTTGAGGAAAAAGCTAATTATGCATACAAGCGACAAAATCGCTGCAGCCACAAGGGTGAATTTAAGAATCGGTGTGTTGCTGCTCTTTGCGTTGCTTTTTTCAAGAACTGATGCAAGATTGACGAAAAGATCCTTTGCAATGAATACAAGCGAAACAGCGGCAAGTCCCGAGGGAATATAGGTTTGCGGATTAACGAATGATGCAGCAGGGGATACCTCACATTTTTTATCAAAGGCAAATGTGAGTGCAAAAACCGCAAATGCAACGCTTATGGCAGCGGCAACGGCAATCAAAACGTTGCTTTCAAAATAAACGCCCGCTGCGTCAAGATCAAGCAATAAAGCCAATGAGCGAAGCGTTACCGTTATTATAGTAATAGGTAAAAAAACTGCGAGGTACAGTAAAATTTTTTTCGTGGATTTTGTCATTTTGCGAAATTTCCTTCATTTATATTATATATCGTACGCGCGAGAGTATATAGTACAGTACATATTGTACAACATAATTATGAACAAACTGTAACAAAATTCAAAAAAATGAAATTTTTGTGTTCTGAGAGCTATTTTAGGCGGTAAAAAAGCGGAAAAACAAAGTTTTTGTGCAATATATACAAAAAAACATTACAAAGTTCGTTAAAAATCTAAAAAGATTTTTTTAACTTTTTTTGCCAAGGGTATTGCAATTTTTCTTCTTATAATGTATAATTATTAAGCTTGATATGCGATGATGCGGGAGGTGGCTGCCCTTCGAGGTAGGGAATTTCCGCGGAGTATGTCCGATATTTAACCGGGCGAAGAAGTGTGTTGTATTTTGGTTACACGCTGTCAACACGTTTACGGTTCGTTAGTCACTGCGGAGGATTTACGAACTGATTTTACTGGGGGTGTTTGAAACACCCGAGACAGTGTAAAACCAAATCCCCTTCTTAATGCGTTTCAAAGCACCAAAAAGCAAAAGGAGGAAAACAAAATGGCACAGAACAAAATCAGAGTACGTCTTAAGAGCTACGATTCCACTATCATTGACGCCGCAGCGGCAAAGGTTGTAGATGTTGCTAAGAGAAATGGCAGCAAGGTTAGCGGTCCTATTCCGCTTCCTACCGACAAGGAGATCGTAACCATCCTCAGAGCTGTTCACAAGTACAAGGACAGCCGCGAGCAGTTTGAGATGCGTACTCACAAGAGACTTATCGACGTTATCGATCCTGCGCAGAAGACTGTTGAGGCTCTTATGAGCATCGAGCTTCCTGCAGGTGTTGAAATCGAGATCAAGGCTTAATTCAAGTTAACCCATCGGGAGCTTCAAATCCCGCGGAGTCTTGCGCTCCAAAACCACGGCCTCGTGGTCACGTTGGCGGATGCCGAAAGGTAAAATCAAAACCGTCAACCAATAACTATCGGAGGAAAAATGAAAAAAGGCATTATCGGTAAGAAGCTGGGCATGACTCAGATCTTCGACCAAAAAGGCAATGTGATTCCCGTAACCCTGATTGAAGCAGGTCCTTGCGCGGTAGCACAGAAGAAGACCGTCGAAACCGACGGCTACAACGCTCTTCAGCTTGCATTTGAAGATGTAAAGGAAAAGAACGTTAACAAGGCAAAGCTTGGCCATTTCAAGAAGGCCGGCATCACCCCCAAGCGTCATCTCAAGGAATTCAGACTTGAGGATTGCAGCGCGTATGAAGCAGGTTCTGTAGTAACCGTCGATACCTTCGCCGAGGGCGAGAAGGTCGACATCACAGGTATTACCAAGGGCCGCGGATATACCGGTTGCGTTAAGAGATGGGGACACAAGATTCTCAGAATGACTCACGGTACAGGTCCTATCCACCGCCAGTGCGGTTCTATGGGTCCTATTTCCGATCCTTCTCGTGTTTACAAGAACAAGAAGATGGCGGGTCAGTACGGTAACGAGCAGGTTACTATCCTTAACCTCGTAGCGGTTAAGATTGATGCAGAAAAGAACCTTATCGCAGTGAAGGGTGCGGTTCCCGGTGCAAAGGGCGGCATAGTCTTCATTCGTGATTCGGTTAAAGCATAACGGAAGGAGGAAATAAGAATGCCTAACATTAAAATAGTTGATATGGCGGGTAAGGACGTTGGCGAAATCGCCCTTTCCGAAAAGGTCTTCGGCGCAGAAGTGAACGAAGCAGTCCTCCACACCGCAGTAAGAGCGTTTCTTATGAACCAGAGAC
>JAZTXO010000147.1:0-5455 GCA_045636445.1 Eubacteriales bacterium
GTTTTTTGTAAGGCAAATTTAAGATATACTTTCCTTGTTTATATCGGCAAATGCTCTATAAATATGCTTTTGAATAGTTTTTTTACATATTTTAATCTCATTATAGATTACATACGCTGATTATTTAATAAACCTATTTAAAATATGCTTCGGCAATTTAGATATACTTGGGTTATTTAAGCTACTTGGATTATTTATACGAGTTTGGTTTTTTAAAGTGTCTTTGTCACGCTATTTCGGTGTTTTTAATTCATTTTTGTTATAAAAAATGCAAAAATGCTCAATTTCTGTTTTTCAATTCTGTGAGGGCTGTATGACCTTGGGTATTGGTCGGGTTTCGCCAGAGATTTTTTCTGTTTTTTGCTTTTCGAGGTCTTTTCGGGGTGATTTTTTTGACTATTTTGGTGAGTTTTCGGGTGTTTTTGTTATTTAAAGGTGATTTTACTTGCGTTTTATTATTATTCAGTTAAATTTTATTAAAAAAAGAGAAGAATTTTGATGTTTGGCTTATAAATCTTTAATTCGGTAATATTTTTAGTTAATTCGTAAAAAGTACGAACATTCGTAATTAGAAATTTGTATATAACTATTGCAAAAGGTGATCATTTAGTGTATAATGTAAATAGAAAATATTTTGGAGTTGACTTATGACAAAGTTGATTTTGGTTCGTCACGGCGAGAGCCTTGGAAATGCTGTTAGACAGCTTCTTGGCCATACCGATCTTGATTTATCTGAACTTGGTTATCGTCAGGCCGAAGCTTGTGCCGCAGCATTGGCAAGGGAAAAAATAGACGTTATTTATTCAAGCGATTTGTTGCGAGCTTATAATACCGCATTGCCTAATGCAAGACTCCGTTCTCTTGAAGTAATTGCTTCGATAAATCTTCGTGAAGTTATGCTTGGCGAGTGGGAAGGGAAGAGGGTTGAGGATATCTTGGCTGCCTACGGCGATATGTATGAGAAGGATTGGCTGGGAGCTTTTGGAACTTTTCGTTTTCCGGGCGGAGAAAGCACTGTTGAAGCGGGTGAGAGATTTTACGCCGAGTGCATAAAAATAGCCGAGGACAATCTCGGAAAAACAATTTTAATTGCTGCTCATGCTGCTGTAATTCGTTCATTTTTTGCCAAGGTTTTAAATATCGCTCCGGAGGATATTGTTAAATCAATAGGATTCCCAAGCAATGCCTCGATTTCCGAATTGAGCTATAAAGATGGAAAATTCGAGAAAATTTCCTTCTCGCGAGATGATCATCTTTTAGATGTTGGAATTACAAAATACGGCTCGTAGTTTTTTAATTTTTTGTCTTAAAACACGGTTTATGCAAATAAATGTTTACATAAATAGCGAAATTCTTTAGAATTTTTGGAGGTAAATTAGATGAAAAAAAGATTAGTTGCATTGTTGTTGCTTCTTGTTCTTGGCTTCAATATGCTCGTTTCCTGCGATGGATGGTTTGGCAATGATGAAGAGCAGACCGAGGACAACGAAGAAAATAACGGAGATAACAATCAAAACGGTACAGACGCACCGAACGGTGAAGAGGATGCGGTGATTGACGAGGAGCTGGCTTATGAGCTTGCAAACATCGACGTTCCCGAAAGATTTAAATCTATTTATAAGATAGATCGTAAAAAGCTTGAGGATGCTGCGGCTCTTGCGAGTGCAAAGCTTAAGGCATTTTCTATGGAACACGGTACATCCTTTATCAAAACATCCTCCGAGAATTATAAATACGTGGAGTCGGCAAACAATAACTGGATCTGCGGAATGTACACCGGTTCATATCTTATGGCCTACCAGCTCACGGGAGATTTATGGTTCAAAAATATCGTTGCTTCCCAGGTTTCCAGCTTCATTGAACGAGAGAAAAACAGGGTAGGAATGGACGACCATGACGTTGGTTTTGCCTTTGTTCCCTCTTGCGTTGGCGCATACAAGGTTCTTGGAATGGAAAATGCAAGAGATGCCGCCCTCAGAGCCGTTGAATATTATTACAGCACCGGATATAGCCAGGAAGGTAAGTTTATAATTCGCGCTCACTCCTGGAATGATATTGGCGGATATAGAACGATGATTGATTCGCTGATGAATGCGAGTCTCTTCTTCTGGGCGGGTACTCATCTTGGCAACAGCGATTATCTTAGCGCGGGATATGACCACAACCTTACAACCGTTGATCTTATAGTGCGTGACGACGGCTCGACCTATCATCACTATCAGTTTGATCCCGCAACGTCAAAGCCTCTTTACGGACTTACCTGGCAGGGACTTTCCGATGAATCCTGCTGGTCTCGCGGTCACTCTTGGGGAATTTACGGTTTCTCGATTGCCTATTCCTACGTGAGAGACGAAAAGATCAAGGAAGCTCAAAGAGACGTTACATACTATATGTTAAATCATCTTCCCGAGGACTTGATTCCTTATTGGGATTACACATTTATGGAAGGCGAAGAGCCTCGTGACAGCTCTGCTGCGGCAATTGCTATTTGCGGTATGCTTGATATGGCTTCTATGCTTCCCCAAAACTCGGCGCAGAGGGTGATTTACGAAAGCGCTGCGGCACAAATGATGGAAGCCCTCATAGATAAATGTACCACCGATATAGGCATAAGATACGACGGTCTTATACATAGCGTAACTCACGGAAAACCTCAAGGACTCGCTATTGAAGAGTGCGCTCCTTATGCAGATTACTTCTACCTTGAAGCTCTTGCAAGATTTTTGAAGCACAACTTCATAAGACCTTGGTAAAAAAAGAAAGCCTCGGCAGGACCGAGACCTCTTAAATATAATTTCGGCAGAGATGTTTTCGCATCTCTGCCGTTTTGTTTTTTGTAAATAAATGTTTACAGTTTGTCCGACGCCTTCGGACTGTATAAATTTTGCATTCAACACGCTTAATATCGTTTTAAGATGCTCTAACACCGTTTTTTTATCTGTTTTAAGCGGTGTTTTTTGCGTTGCGTTGAATAAAAACAGGTTTTAAGGCTCTCTAAAGCCTCTTACTTATTTGTTAAAGAGCTTTTTGAAAAAGCTTTCTTTTTTTGCTCCGTTGTTCTCGCCGAGAGATGCCGCAAAGTCCGAAAGAAGCTTCTTTTGCTCGGAATTTAAGTTTCTCGGAGTCTCGATAGCTACGGTGATTATAAGATCGCCGGGACGCTTTGTGTTAATATCCGAAATACCTTTTCCGCGAAGAGTAAAGCTTGTTCCCGATTGAGTGCCCTCGGGAATTTTGAACTTCTCGCTTCCTCCGCCCAAGATGGGAACGTCGATTTCTGCTCCGAGAGCAGCTTCCGCAAAGGAAATAGGAACTTCGCAGAAGATGTTGTTGCCGTCACGCTCGAAAATCTTATCCTCTTTAACTCTTACCTCGATAATAAGATCGCCGGGTGAGCCGCCGTTTGTACCCGCAGAGCCTTGTCCGCGAAGCACGATATTTTGTCTGTCGTCGATTCCCGCAGGAATATTAACTTCAAGACGCTTGTTGATTTTGATTCTGCCTTTACCGTTACAGTTGGAGCAGGGAGTTTTGATTATCTTTCCCGAACCTCGGCAATTCTGGCAGGCTCTTTGAGTCTGCATATATCCAAGAATTGTCTGCTGCTTTACGGTAACACGACCTGTTCCGCGACATTCCGAGCAGGTTTCAATATCACTTTCGTTTTTTGCGCCCTTGCCACCGCAGTCGCCGCAAACCTCAATTCTTGCAAAGCTGACTTCTTTCTTTGTGCCGAAAGCCGCTTCGTTAAAGCTTATGGTTACTCTTGCGCCGATGTCGTCACCGTCGATCGGCATATTTTGTCTTGAACGACCGGAGCCGCCGCCACCTCCGAAGAAGGAAGAGAATATGTCGCCAAAATCAAAATCCGCACCGCCAAAGCCGCCAAATCCTCCAAAGCCGCTGCCGCCGCCTGCTGAGGGATCAAAGGCTGCGTGACCGAATCTGTCGTACTTGGAACGTTTTTCCGAATCGGAAAGAACGGCATAGGCTTCGTTCACTTCCTTGAACTTCATTTCGGCATCCTTGTCGCCCGGGTTCATATCCGGGTGATATTTTTTAGCAAGAGAACGGTAGGCTTTTTTTATTTCATCCTCTCCGGCATTTTTTTGCACCCCGAGGACTTCGTAATAATCTCTTTTATTATCTGCCATATTAAACCCTTTGTTGGTGTGATTTTAGTAAGAATAGAAATATAATGTAAATAAATATTGACAAAAGCTCGATTGTAGGGCAACCCGAAAGCCGCCCTACAATTTAAATATTAGCCGTTGGTTTTGTCCTCAAAGCCGGCATCGTAGTAATTTCCGTCAGCTCCTTGCGCGCCTGCGTTAGGATCGAATCCTGCATCGCCGCCCTGGGCTGCCTGATCCTTGTAGATCTTTTCAGCGATGGGGTAGAATGCCTTCTGAAGAGCCTCGGTATCAGCCTTGATAGCGTCAACGTTGCCGGAATTGATTGTTTCACGAAGCTTAGCGATAGCTTCGTTTACGGGAGCTTTGTCACCGTCGTTGATCTTGTCGCCAAGGTCAGCCATAGCCTTTTCGGTCTGGAAGATAGCATTTTCAGCCTGGTTCTTAACCTCAACAGCTTCCTTCTGCTTCTTGTCCTCTTCAGCAAACTTCTCGGCCTCGTGAACCGCCTTTTCAATGTCCTCTTTGGACATATTGGTGGAAGAGGTGATAGTGATGTGCTGCTCTTTGCCGGTGCCCTTATCCTTTGCGGTAACGTTTACGATACCGTTAGCGTCGATGTCGAAGGTAACCTCGATCTGAGGAACTCCGCGGGGAGCTGCGGGAATACCGTCAAGAATGAATCTTCCGAGAGTTGCGTTACCTGCCGCCATTTCTCTTTCGCCCTGAAGAACGTGAATTTCAACAGAGGTCTGACCGTCTGCTGCGGTAGAGTAAACCTGGCTCTTCTTTACGGGAATGGTGGTGTTTCTTTCAATAATCTTGTTGAATACGCCGCCGAGAGTCTCAATACCGAGTGAAAGAGGAGTAACGTCAAGAAGAAGGAGACCCTTGACCTCACCGCCGAGAACACCGCCCTGAATTGCTGCTCCGATTGCAACGCACTCATCGGGGTTGATGCCCTTGAAGGGCTCTGCGCCGAGATACTTCTTGATAGCTTCCTGAACGGCAGGGATTCTTGATGAACCGCCAACCATAAGAACCTTATCGATTTCGCTTGTCTTGAGACCTGAGTCACTCATTGCCTGGCGAACGGGACCCATTGTTGCTTCAACAAGGTCAGCTGTAAGCTCGTTGAACTTTGCTCTTGTGAGAGTCATTTCAAGATGCTTGGGGCCTGTTGCATCAGCGGTAATGAAGGGAAGGCTGATGTTTGAGGTTGTAACGCCTGAAAGCTCAATCTTTGCCTTTTCAGCAGCTTCCTTAAGACGCTGCATTACCATCTTATCACTTCTGAGGTCAACACCGTTTTCTGTCTGGAA
>JAZTXO010000148.1:0-1927 GCA_045636445.1 Eubacteriales bacterium
ACATTCGTCTCCTCGGCTCCAGATACCATTTTGACACAGATAGCCGTCTGCCGGAGACCATTATCCCAAATCATGGACCGCATGATGAAGAAGAGCGACAACCTTCATGCCGAAGCCGTTTTTTATCAACTGGCTGCAGCATATGCCCAAGAACCGTATGCCACAGCCCTTGATGGTGCCAAGATGATACAGAAGCTCATCAAGGAGGTAGGACACCAACCTGCCCGGTACAGTATGGCCGACGGGAGCGGAGTATCGCTCTACAATTACCTGTCACCCCGTCTGATGGTCGATGTACTGATACATGCTTATCGAAATCCGGACATATTCCGCCCTTTATACCTATCTTTACCGATTGCCGGCATTGACGGCACCTTAAAGAATCGCATGAAAAAGAGCAACGCCTATCGAAAAGTACGAGCCAAAACCGGCACACTCACAGGGGTAACCTCTTTGGCAGGATATGCAGAAACAGCAGACAAACACACTGTAGCCTTTGTCATCATCAACCAAAACATCCTGCAACCCAAACAGGCACGCGCCTGGCAAGACAAGGTTTGTGATGCACTGTGCAAATAAAAATGAAGTTTGTATATCGAACTCACTCAAACATCTAATCCCCTCAAAAAAAAGGGATAATCCTTTAATGGCTGGGATTTATCGCATTGGAGAGTAAGGTAAATAACAATGAAAAAGAGGAAGTTGAGATTTCAACTTCCTCTTTTCATTATGTGGTGCCACCAGGAATTGAGGAATCCCGATAAGCACTTGTATCTTAATGTGTTACTCTCTAGGCAAATTGAAAAGCCACGAGATTGGCACGCTTAATCTACAGAAGGATTCACTTTATTGCTTATTGCATCTGTGAATTTCAACGGTGCAAAGATAGCGATAAATACGCATATACACAAATCTCGTGGCGTTTTTAAGAGTGTTATTATAGGTATTTTAACACTTTGAGCTACTCCTTACCGAATACATCATAGAAATTCTCTTGCATTATCCGTTCTATATCGGATTCTTTATACAAAATTCGTCCTCCTATGTGGTAATATGGCAGTATTCCATTCTTCCTATATTCGACCAGTGAACGCTTGTTTATTTTGAGGAAATCCGCCAGTTCCTTATCTGTTATCAGTTTTTCCCCATTTAGTGTAGGCTTGTAGTTCTCTTTAACTCTATCAAGTATGGCACTCATTTTTGATAAAGCCGCAATCACCTTTTTTACCCTACGGCTGTTATTGTTTGTGTCATGATTCATCGTTTCCATCTTTTAATAATTTCTCAATATCCTCAGGTTTATAGTAGTTCTTCTTGCAGATTTGCGTAGAAGGCAACTTGCCGCTCGCCCTTAAACTTTGTACAGTACGCTTGGATAGGTTCATCAAGGCACATACTTCATGCGTATCCAGCCATCTTCCTAAACGCTTCTCGGATTCACTGTTTAATGTTTGCTCAAACTTGTAAACGAACATCTCGATACTTGACAAAAGATCCTCAAATATCTTCTCTTCTATGACAACGACTTTCATAAGGCACCTTTCATTTTGAGGAATTCATTAATCTCGGAAGCCTTGTAGTATGTGCGTCCGTCAATCATATAGTAGCGGATAAGCTTTTTCTGGCGGTAGCGTGCAAGAGTACGGTGAGTCACGCCAAGCAGTTTGCTCAGGTCGTAGTTATCCAGCAATGTATCGCCATCAAGACACTCTTTCATCTTGTTCTGTCGCTCCAGCATCTTCTCAATCTTATCGAAGCGTTCCATCAGCTGGTAGAACATCTTATGGGCGGTTTCACTATTTATCTGTAACATCGTATAATCTGTTTAAGTGTGAATAATCGGGTTATTTACACCGTGTTGCGCAACAGGTTATACTTATTAAATGGCATCCTGAGTGCCAATGACATGGAATGACACAAAAAGACG
>JAZTXO010000149.1:0-11284 GCA_045636445.1 Eubacteriales bacterium
TTTTTGAGACCTGTTCGGCATTCGGGAGAGCCGAAAAAGTCAGTGTTTTCAAGGGGTTTGGGGATTTTACGATTTTTTTACGGTTAAATCGGTGATTACGACCCGAAACTGGCGCGATACCACCTTCGCTACGCCTCGAAAATATTTGAGAGTGAAAAATGAAAAACAAAGCGGGCAGATGGGCTTTGCTTTTACAAAATCGCTTAATTATTGTAGCACACCTTGGAAGATTTGTCAAGCGATTTAGGGTATATTGCTTGGTTTTTTCTTAATTATCTTATATTTTTGCTATTAAGCCCTTAATAATTGCTATTGACCTTTTTGGAAAATTTGATATAATTAATATAATGGATAAAAGAAATATTAAGGAGTGCGTAAAATGAAGCATTTGGCGCAGGTTGTCGGCCTTTTGGCGGTGGCTTTGTTTTTGCTTAGCTATCAACAGAAAAAGAGAAAAAATATCATTATAATGAATGCGCTCTCTCGTATTCTTTACATTGTGCAGTATATAATGCTTGGGGCATTTTCGGGTGCGGTGCTTGACGTTTTGGGAACGGTTTCCTCGGTGGTTGCAGAAAAGAAACATACGCCATTTATCAAACGGCACACAAAGCTTATCGTTATACTTTTAAACATTTCAATAATTATTGGCGGTCTGCTTCTTTACGAAAACATCTTCAGCCTTTTGCCTATATTCGGCGTTCTTTTCCACACCGGCGCATTCTGGCTCGACAAGGAAAAGACGGTGCGTCGCCTTTCGCTTATAGGGTCGCCTTTCTGGCTTGTGTATAACCTTGCAAGCGGAGCGTACGGCTCTGCTATCGGCGACATGCTTTCTATCGTATCAATAGTAATCGCAATCATCCGCTATGACGTCATAAAGAAAACCGAAAAGGGCGAGTAATGACGTCAAAACCTTACATAGTCGCTTTTAGCGGCAGAATGGAGATAATATGATAAAATCCGCCTTTTACGAAAGAGTCGATAATGCTAAATGCTACTTCAGCTGCTACGGAAGCTTTGGAGATATGTCGGGAGAATTTGTTCGAAATGAGGGCGAAATTTCTCTGAAAAACGAAAAATACACCCTTTCTTCCGTCTTTTCCGAGGACAAAAACGGAGTAATTACAAGACAAGACAGCTTCACAAACACCTCAATCGAGTCGCTTGAGCTTCGCAGACTTAAATCCCGTTTTGTATTCGAGGGCGGGGAATACTCGGTTTACAGCCAATTCAACACCTGGCAAAACGAAAGCACCGGTCTATGGCAGCCTCTCAACACCTCGGTTTGCGTTTTTGGCACAAGCACAAGAGTCACTCAGGATGCCACCCCCTTTGTTGCTATATGGAACGAGCAGGCGAAAAGAGGCTTTGCGTTCCATCTTCTGCCCGCATCACTTTGGGAAATCAAGGTGACAAGAATCGGCAACAACTCCAAGCATACTAAAATCCTTGTGGAGCTTGGAATTTCCGACTATAATTTCAACTTGTCGCTGTCTCCGGGCGAGAGCGTTGAGATGCCGAAAATTATCGCTTACGAATTCAAAAACAAGCTTGATATGGATTGTCACAAGCTTCACAAATACATGAATTCAAACCATCCAAGAAAGACAATGCCCATAATTTACAACAGTTGGATGAGCCGTTTTGACGATATAAGCTACGAAAAGCTCGCTCCCCAGGCAACAATTGCGGCAGAGCTTGGAGTGGAATATTTCGTTATTGATGCAGGTTGGTTTGGCGATGGCGCTCCCTGGAGCGAAAGCGTTGGTGATTGGGTTGAAAACCAAAGCAGCGCAATGGCAGGCAGAATGGGCGAGTTTGCAGACTTCGTTCGTTCGACCGGCATGAAATTCGGTCTTTGGATGGAGCCTGAACGCGCGCTTCCGGGAGCGAAAGCGGTAAAAGAGCATCCCGAATTTTACCTTGAAGGCGACGCAGAGCCGGAATTTTTGTTCCTTAACTTTGCCGACGACAAGGCAAGGGAGTGGATAACCGAAAAAATCTGTTCGTTGATTGATAAATACGGCATTGAATTTATTAAGGATGACTATAATGCCGACCTTTGCTTCGATAAAACCTTCGGTGGATTTATTGAGTATCACAAGGGCTATAAAAAGTATATTTCCGACCTGCGTGAAAAATACCCCAATCTTTATATTAGCTGCTGCGGCTCGGGCGGTGAAAGAACAGAGCTTCGCAACTCTACTATCTTCGATAGCTTCTGGCCAAGCGATAACGAAAGTCCTTACACTCAATTCAGAATTTATAAGGATACTATTCTTCGACTTCCGCCTCAGTGTTTTGAAAGATGGCTGACTATCCATTCGGCAAACGAAAACGAAGGGGTTTATGCGCCCTTTGTAAATTATAACGGCGGAGAGAGTGAAAGGCTTATCGCTTCTGCCGATGCTATATGGCATAACGTTGTCGGTGTACAACCCTCATTTCTTTTCGGTTTTGCAACGGCAGGCCCTGTGGCATTCAGTTGCGACCTTACGAAAATTTCGGAGAAATCCTTGAAAAAATTCAAAGATTATATCTCCTTTGTAAAAAAGAACAGAGATTATCTTATGAAGGTCAGTGCGTACATTCTTGCCGACACTCGCTCCGAAACCGTAATAGAATATGCAGACGATGATTTTGACCGTGTAACAGTGCAGATATTTACAAAAGAGCCGATGCAGTCTACGTTTTACGTCTATCCCAAGGTGGATTCTGATGCCGATTACATTTTTGATGGCAAGAGAATTTCGGGAAGAGATATTACGGAATACGGCATAAAGAAAAACACCGATGACCTTATTGACAACTGGCACGAGATGATCGAAATCGTTATCGAAAAAGGATAAAACGCAAACTAAAGTTTTCAAAAAACGGCAAAAACGCATTAAATCAAGCGCATCTTAAACTCTTGCCTAATGACAAATCAGAGAATTAAAGCGAATCAAAAAGCTCGGACAAAAGACAATAAAACCTTTTCGAATGAGCTCGGTATTGAACCGAGTTCATTCTTTTTATATTTCGAAGAAAATCTTTCGTTTTCTATAACGTATCATTCCGATAGCCCAAGTTTTATTTTTGTATATGGTTTATAAATTCTCTAACGGTGCTTGAGAGATGCTTGTTCTTCTTATGAATGACGTAGAGTGTAAGATCGGTGAACTCGGTATCGGGCAGGTAAACGCACAGGTTATCGAGCTTTCCGCCATATCGCAAAGCTGTGTCGGTGATGAAACAAATGCCAAAGCCCGCCTCCGCATAGTGAGTTGCTATATTAATACGGTCAAATTCCATAGATACGTTTGGAATTATCTTACATTCGTCGAATATCCTTGTGGCCAGCTGACGTAGCTTGTTTCCTCGTTTAAGAAGGATAAATTCTTCGGAACCGAAGAGAGAAACGTCTATTTTTTTTGCCGAAGAAAAGTCGAAAACACCGTTTCTTACCGCTTCTTGAGAAATTTCATATTCCCGAAGCTGCTCGTTTATCCGAAGCGCCTTAGGAACACCGAGAAGTATGCGCTCGGTTAGCAAAGGAATGTACTTACAGCCCTCAAGAAATACATTCGCGTTATCTATTACAACGTCCACTTCGTTTTCTTCAAGCCGCCCTTCAAGCTCGTTTGATTCGGAAACCACTATTGAAATTTCAATTTCGGGATACTTTTCCTTGAATTTCTTTAGTATTCCCGGAAGAATTCTGGAAGCGACAAAGGTGGTACTGCCTATGATAATTTTTCCGTTTCTCAGGGTCAAAATATCGTCGATCTCAATGCTTAGTCTCGCTTGTATTCTCATTATTTCCTCAATAGCTTTTATATATCTTTCTCCGATAGGCGTAAGCGAGACCTCCTTACCGGAACGTTCAAAAATAGGTGAGCCGATCTCGTTTTCTACTTTTTTGATCGTAAGAGAAAGCGATGGCTGAGAAATATACAGCTTTTCCGCAGCTCTGGTAAAAGAGCGTTCCTGATAAACTGTATAAATGTAGTCCATATGTGTCATATAGCTCGTAACTTTCATTAAATCTTCCTCTTTCTTGGAAAATGCATTTATAAAACGATATGATAATCATACTTGTATTTATATTTGATTATAACACAAAGCCGTGATATAATCAAGATGTAAGAACAAAAAAGCCATAAATTTTTGTTTATGGCGAACATAAACAAAATGATATACCGAACATATCTATATTTATATTTGATTATAATATTAATTTATGAGATAATTATATGTAGATAATTATAAATACCGAAAAAGGAGGAGAAAGATGAGCAAAAAAATAAAAAAGGCTCACTATGTCAATGCGGAGATTGAAGCGTTGTTTTTTGAAGTATCGGACATTGTAACTGCATCAACTCCCGAAGGATGGGGTCAAGGCGGCATCGACAGCGAAGGCTGGGACGAAAACTAAAACAAAATATAAATTGAAAGGTATTTTTAAGATGAAAAAGACAAGAATAATTTCACTGATACTTGCGCTCAGTATGATTTTTGGAGCGCTTTCCGTGCTTCCCGTAAGCGCCGAGGAGAGCGAAGCCCCCTCTGTAGGAGTTGAGATACTCGCGCAGAACGTAGTATACGGCGAAAAGGTACAGATCGCTTATGCGGTTAACGTACCCCTTGCAAATGCAGCAGACGTTACTGTTGAATACTACCTTGAGGATGCTCCCGACAAGGTCTACAAGGCGGAGCTTCTTGACACAAGTGTTTCCGATAACGTATATAAGGGTACAAACCCTGTTTTTGCAACTCTGGGCTTCCATGCGGATAATTTTACCGACGTGGTTTACGCCACCGCGTACATAGGCGACAAGGCTCCCGAGAATGCGGTTTACAAGAAATACAGTGTTGCCGAATACTTCTACGCAAGACTTTATAAGGATGGCTTTATTGATAAGGCTGCCGAAGAAAGCAATGACGGCGACAGAGCAAACCTCTATCTTTCTATGATCGATTACGGCAAATACGCTCAAAAGGTTCTTGTAAATAACAAGGGCGGAAACGAGATACTTATTACCGATTATTGCTACCTCTTCGCAGCAGATGAAACCGTTACGATAAACGGCGCAAAGTCCGGCCTCTTTAAGCCTGACACCGCGGTTACCTTTGCTGCAACAGCTGCAGGCGTTACCGAATATCTTCTTTACGATATGTTAGATAAGGAGAGCGAGGCTAATGCAAACTTTGTAACTGTAAAGGGCTACGTTGCAAAGGTTACACCCGATCTTGGAACTGCTCCTGTCGTTACCGACTTTGAGACAGAGGGACTTACCGCTCCCACCTCGGACTACATCTCCAATAGAGTAGGCTCTACCGTTGTAACCGATTACACAGCCCAGAGTTCCGCGGCTTCAAACTTCTCGCTTGCAGATGATCCCACGGGCGCTTCTAACAAGGTGCTGAAGGTAACTAAAGTCAAGGGTGCCGGCAACATATCAACCGATGTGTATGCTTCAAACAAGAAACAAGAGGGCAACTGTGTTACCTTTGAAATGAAGATGTATTCAAACAAGGTACAGTATGATAAAACCTATATCTACTTTACTTATTCAAGCTCAGATGAAGCAACTACAGGAACCAAAACAGGCTTCGGTTTGTATTTCTACCAAGCAAACGGTTCTGAGTTCAGACTTCAGGCGAACAACTCAAACAGCACAGGTGTTGTAACAATTTCGTCGAATCTTGAAGCAGGATCACTCCCCTTCGAATCTTGGTTCACTGTCAAGGTAGAGTATTACAGAGACAGTCACAATGCAAAGATTTGGATAAATGACGAATGTATAGTTGATGGAAAATGCTCTAACGGTTTTAATGCGTACGACGTATTTGAATGCGTTACTATCACCCATGATGACGAAAGAGGTGGCATTGATTACTTCGATGATATCAGCGTAACCCTTACCAATAAGGAATACGTTCCTGAAACTACTACCGCAGAATAACTTAAACCGTTTTTCACGGCTTCCGTATTAAAACGGGAGCCGTGATTTGCATATCCCGAAAGGTAAAAGAAAAATGAAAACCAGAGAACAGATATTAACTAAAGAAAGACTTGAATACGTAAGAGAAAAGCGTGAAAAATACCGTGAAGAAGCCTTTGAAGCATCAAAGTCTATAATAGGCAAGGAAGCGCTGGCAGAGCTTCGTGAGCTTTACAATATATACGATGAGAGAATTTACATATGGATGGCGGGGCTTTGGGATCCGGAGATAGGCGCGTTTTATTATTCAAATTCAGCCAGAGACACAGAGCTTTATCTCCCTGATATTGAGTCCACGGCACAGATACTGTTATATCTCGGCTCGACAAAAATGCTCGTGGGCGACAAAAGCCCTATAAATCTTATTCCCTCGAAAATGCGGGAGTCTATAATCAATTTTGTTCTCGGACTACAGGACGAAAGCGGATTTTTCTATCATCCGCAGTGGGGTAAGGATGTCAGTGTTTCAAGAAGAGGCCGTGACCTTGGATGGGCCAAGCGTATTCTTGGTCCGGCAGGGGTGTCTCCCCAATATCCCTATCCTACGGCAAAGCGTTCTGACGGAACAAAGTCGGAATATTTACCCGAATATCTGCAAGATATAGAAAAATTTAAAAAATATCTGACAGATATGGACCTTTCTACCGATTCCTACCGAATAGGCAATATTTTTGACAGTACTACAACGCAGATAACAGCGGCAGGCCCAGAATTTGTTGAAACCCTTCTCTTTTGGTTTGCCGAGCATCAGCGTAAGGACAACGGCCTTTGGGAAGAGAAGATAAATTATCAGTCGGTAAACGGACTTATGAAAATTTCGGGCTGCTATCCAACCCTTAATGCTGTTTTACCCAATGCATACAGAGGACTTGAGAGTGCCATTAAGGTTGCGGCATCGGATGAGAGAATGAAGTTTGTTTGCGAGCATTATAATCCCTGGATTGCCATGTGCAACGTGTTCAAAGGTTCACAGAAAAGTGTAGCAAAGGATGACACCGAAAAGCTGCGTGCTCTCCTTTGGGAAAACTCGGCAGAGCTTATAAGAAAAACGAGAGAAAAAATTCTTGTATTTAAAAAAGATGACGGTACGTTCTCATACTTTAAGAAAATGTCCGCTTCTATCTCCCAAGGCTCGCCCGCGGCTGTTCCCAGAACAAACGAGGGTGACGTAAACGGAACGTCAATCTCCTGCGGCTCGGCAAGAAATATGTGCGTGGCTCTCGGAATACCTCAAATTCCGTTCTTCTGTCCCGCAGACGGAGAGCTGTTCCTTGAGCTTATTGAAAATGCGCCGAGAATAGTCAAAAAATATAAAAATCCAGGTGGAGATAAATTCCCCGACAGAGTTCCATATGCTGAAGAAATAGCAGAATAAAAATGGAGATTATTTATGAAAAAGGTAGCAATTTGTTTGCTTTTATTTGCAATATTAATAATTTTCGCATCCTGCAAGCCTGATAATTCCTCCAATAGCAATAATGAAGGTAATGCAGATAGCAGCGCACCGAGTGTTGTTGACGGTGCGATATGGTCACCCGGCGCAAAGATACAGCTTGTCGTTGGAGAAAGCCCGGATTGGAATTCCGCGGATTTCATTATGGCGCTGGGGGATATTATCGGTGTCGTGCCGGAATATTCGGTTACGTCAGGCTCAAATCAGGTAATCGTAGGTAACGTAGACCATCCTCTTGCCGTCACGGCATATAAGAAGATGGAAAGCAGCTTCAGCGGTCAGGAAAACAATGCGGTGTTTATGATATATTCCGACGGTTCCTCGGTAGCCATAGCTTATGATAGCGAGGTAGCGAGAATCGAAGCCCTTGAGTATTTTCTTGAGGAATACGATACACCGACTCTGAAGCTGGAAAAGGGCGTTGCCCATTATTGCGAGATAGACCTTAAAGAATATGCGAGAGAGAGTCGTGACGAGAGAAGAAACGAGGGCTTTTCCGCAGCGAGAGAAGAGCTTGGAGACGGCGCTGCCGATGCGCTGATAGACCTTTTTTCCCTTAGTGATGACAGTCTGTATATTTGGCTTGCAAATCTTTGGGATCCGGATATTGGCGGATTTTATTATTCAAATTCCGCAAGAAATACCGAGGGCTTCCTGCCCGATATTGAGTCGACTGCGCAGATACTTGACACCTTGCAGAGTACGGGTATGCTTGTGGGGCGGGGCAACAGTTATGCAAACGCCTTCGATGCCGAAACTAGAGCCAAAATACTTAATTTTGCCAAAGGGCTTCAAAGCTCCGAGGACGGATATTTTTATCACGAGCAGTGGGGTAAGAGCATAACCACGTCCCGAAGAGGCCGTGACCTGGGTTGGGCAACGCAAATAATTAAAAAGCTTGGCGGAAAGCCTTATTATAATACCCCAAACGGTCATAAGGGAGAGCTTGGCGCGGCGGGTGCTGCATCGCTTACTCTGCCTCTTTCGCTTAAGAGGGCATCTGCTGTTTCAAAAGTAGTGCCCGTCTCATCCCTTCCTTCCTACTTAAAGGATCTTACACTTTGGAAGGAGTATCTTGAAAATCTTAATTTTGCTGAAAAATCCTATTCCGCAGGCAACTCTCTTGATGCTCAAAGCGGTCAGATAGGCCAGGCTTCAAGCGAGATAAAGGACTATCTTCACGCCTTTCTTGACTCTCATCAGTTTGAAAGCACCGGTCTTTGGGAAGATAGAGTAACCTACGATTCAATAAACGGACTAATGAAAATATCGGGAGTTTATTCTTCCTTCGGTTGGACGATAAACTATGCCGAAACAGCTATGGAAAGCGCCGTTAAAATAATACTTACCGATGAAGCGGCGGGGCACGTATGCTCCGTGTTTAATCCTTGGGTAGCTTTGGTAAATCTTCTTGAAGCCATAGAAAAATCCGACGGTAGAGAAAAGGCGAAAGAGCTACGCTCGGTTCTTCGTAAAGATGCGGAGCTTCTCATCAGTACTACCGTCGATAAAATATCCGTGTTTAAAAAATCCGACGGCGGTTTTTCTTACTTTAAGAATTATTGCTCCGCTACCTCTCAGGGCGCGCAGGTAGCGGTAAGTAATACTGCCGAAAGCGACGTAAACGCAAGTATCATAGCCGGGTTTGGTATTGCGCACAGAATATGCCTAGTTATGGACATTCCGAAAATTTACGCTTACAGCGCCGAGGATTATTATTATTTCGAGCGAGTTTTCAACAATCTTTACAGCATTGTAAAGGATGAGCTTCCGCCGGTTGAAAAGATTACTTTCAACGATTATGATGAGAGTGACGATTCTACTCTGGGAGGTGTCAGCGCGGAGCCTGACGAATATGTAAAAAGCTACGTTGGAGACACCGACGTTGAGCCGGACGGAAAATACACCTGGTTTAGAAGCGCCGTCGTTAACGATCCCTCGTCCTCGGGATACAAAAAAGTGCTTATGGGGCAGTCAATAGTGTATTCGGGACGTGAAAAGAACAAGGCAGAGGCGGCAAGCAGCCTGCGTTTTGAGATTCCTAATGCGGCGTTGCAAACGAACACATACGTTTTTGACGCGGACATCTATATCGAAAACGCAACGCAGAATACAACCGTTGGTCAGCTGTTCTTTACCAATGCTCAAAGCAATTCCACGGTATCTCTTAACCTTAATTCTTATACGTATCTCGGAAAACAGTATCTGAGGCTTGGTGAAAACTATCAGGGCCTCGACGGTATTAAAGATGAGGCGGTTGCGGGAGCTATTCCGATTGGCAAGTGGACGAATCTTCGTGTCGAGGTATATAAGGTGTATGAGGAATCGGAAAACGAATCCAGCGGTCTTGTTTCAGCGGTACTCAAGGTTAAAGTAAAGATATTTATAAACGGCGAGTATCAAGGCGAGTGCGATGCGGGCTACGTTGCAACCGGAAAAACCGTTTTCACCGAGCGAACGATAAACCGTGTTGGATTTTCATTCTACCGTCACTCTACGCTTACGATGTACTTCGATAACGTTATAGCCGAAAAGACTGCGGCAAAGTACGAGAAAAGCTATAACGCATACGAGGGTAACGAACAGTACGCGGAGGGAGATATCCCCGCCGGATTTGAAGACGGATTACTAAGTAACAAACACCTTGTAAACAAGCTGGCGTATGACAAATACGGCATTGTAGGATACACCGACGCAGCGGAAAGCCAGAGCGTCAATCCCTCGGCTTCCTTCTTTTTGACAAAGGATCCCAACTCTGTGGCAAACACCGTCCTTGCGGTCGTAACTGACAGGGATGGAAATTATCATTCTGAGAGCGATTCTTATCGCTTTGGCGCATCTAAAACCGTTATCAATCTGTCCAATAAAAAGTCGGCGGGAACAACTTATACCCTTGTGACAAAGCTGTATTTCGATTCGACCATAGCAGAAGATAACGAGGATGTAATAGAAATAAAATTTGTAAATTACAGCGGAAATGCAAACTATAGTTTGCGATTTAAACCGTATTCTGACAACGAAACGGTCAGGATCAACGTATTTGAGTCGAACATAGATGACAACGGAAACGGCAGAGGCTCAAGGCTTGTGTCGGCTATTCCCACCGATGAGTGGATAGACTTAAAGGTTGAATTTTACCGTTCGGGAGAGCAAAGCAGCACCTATGCAAAAATCTATATCGGCGGTGTTTGCGTTGCTGACGACAATAGCTGCCGCACTTACGCTCTGGGCGAGGGGGAGGTCGGAGCGGCTGAAATTCTTTACAACCACAGAAATTCCGCAAGGATATATCTCGACGAGCTTTCGCTTACGAGTTCGGATAAAAAGTTCCAACCTCTTTCTACCGATGAATCTGAGTCGGAAAGGGTAGCCGATTTTGAGAGTGGCTCGTTTAACACGAAATATCTCTTCAGCACTATAAGTCGCGGTGACGCTCCAACGGTCAACGTTGACGAGATAACCGATATGCCGTCGCTTAACGGAACTTTAAACGGCTTCTATATCGTAGAGGACCCGACGAATTCCGCAAACAAGGTGCTTAAGAGCGTAAGAGCAAAGCAGCTTACCTCGACTGGTGCGGCGAACAGAAAATACGACGCTACGACTAACGTTTTCGTTTCAAACGAAAATCCTGCCGGTAGCTGCTATGCCTTTGAAACCAAGATTTATATTAGCAAGGTCAATTACGATACTACCTATATTCGTTTCAACGACATTAAAGGAAATGAAATAGTAGAGTATAGGCTTTATCATACCGACAGAGGAAATATCGAGCTTTGGCACGAGGATTCTACCTCGGGTACCGGACGCGGATACGTTATAGGACTTAACGGTGAAAAGG
>JAZTXO010000150.1:0-7990 GCA_045636445.1 Eubacteriales bacterium
TCCATAAACTTTTTTAAAACATATACTTCAATTATCGTTTTTATATATTGAAAATAATGATGGATTCTTTTTTTAATTGCGGAAAATGCTGATAATATCGTTGACATTCGGGAAAATATAATATATAATGAAATAAATCTAAAAGCTCAGGAGGGCAAATATATGGCAGGACCTGGTGGCGGCGGTAGCGGCGGCTCATTCAGAGGCGGTGGCGGAGGAGGCTCTTTCCGTGGTGGCGGAGGAGGATCTTTTGGCGGTGGCGGCTTCGGTGGCGGTCATTATCATAGACCTGGATTTTACGGGCCAAGATTCGGTATGTTTGGATTTGGTCCAAGATGGTACAGACCTTATTACGGCGGATATTACGGTGGCGGATGCCTTGGCGGTATATTCGGACTTATACTTTTCCCGATTATAATAGTTCTTTTGGCTGTCGTTATGCTTCTTTCATCGGTCGGTACTGCGTTTGGAGCTATTGCAAGTGGCGGTGTGGTTCAGTATAATGAACAATCCATTCAAGAATATGCTAATAAAAACTACCAGGATCTTTATGGTACGAATGAAAATAATATTCTTCTTATATTTACAGTAGACGAAAACAGAGAAGATCTTCCTATTTGTCTTGCTTGGGTAGGAGATAATATTCACAGAACTGTAAACAACGCCTTTGGCGGTAAGGGATCGCAATTTGCAAATGCGGTAAATCAGTCTATTCCCGAGTATTATGTAAACGCCTTTACAAAGGGACTTTCCGATACCGTAGAAATTATGGAGGAATACGTCGCATCGAAAAATTTGACCAGCTCCTTTAAGTACGACAACACACGCCCCAGCTCCGATGCGGAGTCGGTTCTTATCAATAGGTCGGGTCTTTCTATAAATTCGGATAGCGTCAATATGGCTCTTGAAAGCTTTACCGAAACGACAGAAATTCCCCTTTCGATCATTGTTGCCGAGGATGTGGACGTGTATGGAAAAAGCATTCCCGTTGGAGCATGGATGACGTTTATAATCTCTCTTGCTCTTATCGGACTTGCTATATGGCTTTTCGTAAGAAATATTCTTGATAAAAAGCAGGCTAAAAAGAACGGCACGTATAATAACGGCCGCAATAACAATAGCGGCAACGGCGGTTTTGGCGGTGATAATAATAACGGCTACGGCAACGGATATTACGGCTAAAAACAATATTTAAATAAAATTTGCTATTATTTATGGCAGAGGTACTGAAAATTCAAGTACCTCTGCCATTTTTTCTTTGTTTTTCCTAAAATGCCACAGTCCGTTTAATCTACAATTGTGTTTATCGAGCGTGGGGGAAGGGAATATGACGAGCCTCTGAAGCTTATAATCATTTCCTCGCGGTAGGGATTAGCCGCAACAAGAACGATTTCACCGTCAGGATTTTTAAAAGCTACCGAAGAAGATGAATACTCGCCATGAAGCTTAAGATATTTTGCCCCTCTCTTTACGAAGTGGGAGAAGTGCTTCATAAGGTAAAACTCCGGTGTTAAAGTACCTTTGCCGTCATTTACGTGAATAAGTGAGTTCTGTCGCCAACCCCAGGTGCTTGAGCTATCGCCCTCAAGAGCCATATTCCAATAAACGTATGCGGAAGCTCCCATACGGAAATACTGACGCATCATCTCAAAAACGTACATCATATGATCCCAGGAGTTTTCTCCGTCTCCGCATTCGCTCTCGCTTTGTATAATTTCAAGTTCCGGATAGTCGTCGTGAGTTTCAAGGAGTGCGTATTTGCCTGCCCACTGGTACGCAACCGCTTTGATGTATTTTCTTGCGTTTTCATCGTGCATAGCGCAGCCAAGATAGTCGGAATATCTGGTGTAAAGCTTTCTGTGGTCGGTTTCCGGGCCGTTTATCGTTCCGAAAACAATATCAACGTTAAGTCCTTCGATAGCCTTTCCAAGATATTTGCCAATAAACTCGGCAAGCTCCTTACCTGTCCACACGCAAGAGGGGAAAACCTGATTTGAGCAAGGCTCGTTTTGCGGACAAACCTGCACAAGCGGAACGCCCTCTTTAAGATATGCCTCAATATATTTTTTAAAATACAATGCGTATGCCGAAAGATTTTCCTCGGTCATTTTGAATGTTCCGTTACTGTATGCCCTCTTTGTTTTCAGCCACAGAGGAGGACACCAAGGGGAGGCAAACATCTGCATATTTTTCTGACGTCTTACACCCTCAAAAATAAGAGGAAGCAGGAGCTTTTTATCCCTTTCGATAGAGAAATTCTTCATTTCATAGTCGCCGTCGGTTTCGTTATAGGAATAAAAATCCAAGGAAAAATCGCTAGCTCCCATAGGTGTTCTGCAATAGTTAAAATTGCAGTTATCCTTATCAAAAAGCTCGTCTAAAAATGCCTCTCGTTCGCTATTTTCAAGCTTTTCAAGAGCCAAAGCCGAAAGCTCGGAAAAGCAAGTGCCAAAGCCACGGATTGTCTGCTTTTCTTTAGCAACGGTAAGTTCGATTCCTTTTTTATCCGTCTTTTCAAGTTTTTTCCAGAATTGTTTTTCGGTTGTTGAAATTATCATAACAAATTTCTCCGATTTTCGTATTTATATTGAAAAAAATTCGCCTGTATGGTACAATTATATCATACGAAAAATTATAAAACAAGTAATTAAAGAAAATAATAAATTCCAAGGAGATATTATGTCAGAATTTTTAGCTTCCATTCCGCCGATTCTGGTGTGTTTTATTATATGCGCCGCAAAAATAATTGAAATAAGTATTCAATCGCTGAAAACCTGTATGATGGTTAAAGGGCAGCGTGTAAAAGCAGCAGGGCTCGGTTTTGTTGAGTGCGCTATATGGGGTCTTGTTATATCTACGATAATCGGTACTTTAGGAGATAATCTGTTCTTGCTTCTTTTCTACTGTATCGGTTATGCTACGGGACTTTTCCTTGGGGCTACCATAGAGAACAAAATAGCCCTCGGTACTTCTAACCTTGAGCTTATCGCAAATGATGACAGTACGGGAAAAATAGTTGAATATCTTAAAGAAAAAGGCAAAGGCTATACCGTCCTTGACGGCTACGGCTCAACCGATAAAATGAATATGATTTTTATTGTTTTGCCACGCCGTGAAATGCCGAAAACTTTAAAAGATATACGTCGTGTTTGCGATAATAAGGTCTTTGTGGTTGCCTCCGAGGTCAGCAAATACGCCGGTGGCTACGGAATGGTAAAATAAATATTTGTAATGGTGAAATTTATGAAGAAACTGATACCTATAATTCTCTCCTCGCTTCTCTTATGTTCCTGCTCAAAGTCTAACAGTTCTTCGGACGATTACCGACAGATCTCTATGGACGAAGCCGAGAAAACAATGCGGGAAGAGCAGGGATATATTATCCTTGACGTCCGCCGTCCCGACGAGTATGCCGAAGGGCATATCCCCGGCGCAATCAACATTCCCAACGAAAGTATCGGTACTGCCGAGATTACCCAATTGCCCAATAAGGCGCAGTTGATACTGGTCTATTGCCGAAGCGGCAGAAGAAGCAAGGAGGCAGCGGAAAAGCTGGTCAAGCTCGGATACACGAATATAGTTGAGTTTGGCGGTATCCTTGATTGGAAAGGCGATATAGAAAAGTAAGGAGAAACACTATGAAAGACGAATGTCTTATCTGCGGCGCGCCGCTGAAATATTTAGAAAATGACGAAATGATGGAATGTTCCGTCTGCCGCAAGAAAGAGAACAGCAAAACCGTTTGCGAAAACGGTCACTACATATGCAACGAATGTCACACCCAAGGAATGGACAGCATCTATGGCGTCTGCCTTTCGGAAACATCAAAATCTCCTTTTGTCATCATTAAAAAGCTGATGGATTTGCCATTTTGCCATATGCACGGCCCGGAGCACCACGTGCTGGTAGGATCTGCGCTTCTTACCGCTTATAAAAATGCGGGCGGCAACATCGATCTTCCCAAAGCGCTTTCCGAAATGCAGAGCAGGGGCAAAAAAGTTCCCGGCGGTGCTTGCGGATTTTGGGGAGCTTGCGGCGCAGGGGTAAGCGCGGGAATGTTTGTGTCTATCGCCACCGGCTCAAATCCACTTGCTAATGAAGCGTGGGGACTTTCCAACAAGATGACCTCATTGGCGCTTGGTGCAATCGGAGAGATTGGCGGCCCTCGTTGCTGTAAGCGGGATTCCTATCTAGCAATCATAAAAGCTGTGGAGTTTGCAAAAGAATATCTCGGTGTTGAAATGCCGCTAGGTGAGATCAAGTGTACGCACTCGGCGCAGAACAATCAATGTATCGAAAAAAGATGTCCTTTCTTTGAAAAATAATTACGCTTATTTATAAGCAAATTTTCTGCTACTCAAAAAGCAAATTATTAGTTTTTTTGAAAGTGATAACCAAGAGAAATGCTACTGCAAAGGAACATAATTTTTAGAATATGCAATAAATCAAAGAGAGCTAAGAAGGCTGCCCGTTATCTTTGAAAGAGATTCAAAAAGATATGCTCTGCGAGATAATAAACTCGCAAAAAAACAAGAATTTAAAGAGGTGATTAAGGTGATAGATATTATTGCTTGGATGAATATTTTCTTGCAAAATGTAAACAAAACTTTTAAAAATCGCATATTTTTCGTAGGATTGCAAGGAAGCTACGGTCGCGGTGAAGCAACAGAAACGAGTGATATTGATGTTGTAGTAATACTTGATGAACTGTCCGCTTCGGATATTCAAACCTATAATGCAATGCTAGACAGTTTACCCGAAAGAGAACAGATTTGCGGATTCTTATCTGGTAAAAACGAACTTCTCAATTGGGAGCCTTCCGATCTTTTTCAGTTTTATTACGATACAACCCCTATCCAAGGCAGTCTTGATGAATTGTTGACGGTAATTGATGAAACCGCTGTGAGCAGAGCAATCAAAATCGGTGCTTGTAATATCTATCACGGTTGCGTACATAATATGCTGCACGAAAAAAGCGAGGATATCTTGAAAGGATTATATAAAGCCGCTTCTTTTGTTGTACAGGCAATCGTCTTCAAGCAGAGAGGAAAATATATTAAACATCAAAAAGAATTGCTGTCGGTTGCTTTTCCCGATGAAAAAGTTATCGTTGATACTTTATCGAATTTGAAAAAGGGAGGGGCTGTTGATTTCCCTTCAATGTCCGAAGTTTTACTTACCTGGTCAAAAAAGTGGATTTTTGAAAGTAATTAATCTGTTTTTTCAATAAAAGAAAACCTCCAAGAAATCTCTCGACTTCTCGGAGGCTTTTGTTTTTAGTTTATCTTACTACCGAAGAATGCCTATATATATAGAACTCTTCTTGGCTCGGTCTCCATGCCTTTTCTTTAGGCGGGAAGGTCTCATCAAAGGCTTCCACAGCGGCGGTGTCATCACAGCAATCGGCAGCAGTGCTTGGAATGTACATCCATTTTCTTCCGTCAAGTACGCCCGGCACAAGTTCGCAAACGAGAAGTGCGGTAGGGAAGTTTCCGTCAAAAACAAAGCTGACGTTCTTTTTTTTGCAGCTCACAAATCCACGGCTGACATAGTTGCCCGGATTGCCGAAGTTGATGTTCACATCATAACCCATCTTTCGAGCCACTTCAAATGAATGCTCAATCAGCATCTTGCCGAGCTTCTGCCGTTGGTATTCCGGTGCGACGCAAAGCGGCCCAAAAGAGAGAATTTCCTTTTTTTCGCCATTTTCATCTTCAAGCCATGCCTTTGTGTACATAATGTTGCCGACAATTCTGCCGTCAAGCTCAAGCACAAATGCAAGTTCGGGAATAAAATCAGGGTGATTTCGCATCATGTGAACGTAATAATGCTCGTCCGCACCCGGCTTATAAACGTTCCAAAACGCTTCGCGAGTGAGTTCTTCAACTGCTCTGTAATCTTTTTCTGTTTCCAAACGAATTGTTATATTGTCCATAGTCAAACCTCAAAACTATTAGTTGTATAGTGTTATTATAGCATAAAATAAAATAATTTTCAATGGTGTATTGAACAGAAGGAATATTTTCACCTTGCCGTTTACAAGCAAGTCCGATGTCTTTGTAAGAGGTTGAAAAAAAGAGAACCTTGTGGTATAATAGAACGAGAAACAAGAATTTTTCGAGGTCAATTATGAAAGATGAATGCATTATATGCGGTTTTCCGCTGAAATATTTAGAAAACGACGAAATGATGGAATGTGCCATTTGTCATAAAAAAGAAAACAGCAAAACCGTTTGCGTTAAAGGTCACTATGTGTGTAACGAGTGTCATACTCAGGGGATGGACAGTATCGCTTGTGTATGCCTTGCAGAAAAATCCAAAGATCCTATCGTTATTGTAAAAAAACTGATGGCTTTGCCGTTTTGCCATATGCATGGCCCGGAGCATCACGTGATGGTTGGCTCGGCACTTTTAACCGCTTATAAAAATGCAGGCGGTGAGATAGACCTTGCAAAAGCACTTTTGGAAATGCAGGGTAGGGGCAAAAAAGTTCCCGGCGGTGCTTGCGGATTCTGGGGAGCGTGCGGCGCAGGTGTAAGTGCAGGAATGTTCGTATCTATCGTCACCGGTTCAACGCCACTTGCAAATGAAGCTTGGGGACTTTCAAATAGGATGACTTCCTCTGCTCTCGGTGCAATCGGTGATGTGGGCGGCCCTCGTTGCTGTAAGCGCGATTCCTATCTAGCCATCATCAAAGCCGTGGAGTTCGCAAAGGAATATCTCGGCGTTGAAATGTCGCTGGGCGAGATCAAATGCACCCACTCGGCACAGAACAATCAATGTATCGGTGCGAGGTGTCCGTTCAAATGAAAAAGAAGATAGCCTTTATTTGTGTACATAACTCCTGCCGCAGTCAAATCGCTGAAGCTCTCGGAAAACATCTGCGAAGCGACGAGTTCGATTTTTATTCGGCAGGTACGGAAACCAAACCGCAGATAAATCAGGATGCAGTAAGGCTTATGAAAGAGCTGTACGGCATTGACATGGAGCAAACGCAGTACAGTAAAACCGTCGACAAAATCCCGACTCCCGATGTTGCGATCTCTATGGGGTGCGACGTTGGATGCCCTTTCATCGGAAGAGCCTTTGACGACGATTGGGGTCTCCCCGATCCCACAGGAAAGAGCGATTCGGATTTTATAAATGTCATAAAACAGATAGAGTCGAACGTAAAAAGTATACGATAATCAAATTCCAATTTGCCGAGCAGATAGCAACAGCGTGTTGCTTGTCAATTGCGATAATCCGTGATATAATATAACCACAAAATGCAGGTGGTGATTTTATGGAAACGAAAGATATAATCTACGAATTAAGAACAAAAAAAGGGCTTTCACAAGAGGAACTTGCAGAAAAGGTATTCGTAACAAGACAGGCAGTTTCCCGCTGGGAAAACGGTGAAACGATACCGAACATAGATGCTCTCAAGCTGCTTTCACAGCTGTTTGACGTGTCGATCAATACGCTTCTGGGTTCTCCGAGAGAACTTATTTGTGGGTGTTGCGGTATGCCTCTTGAGGACTGTAATATCAGTAAAGAAACCGATGGCAATTTCAATGAGGAATACTGCAAATGGTGCTATTCGGGCGGTGAATACACCCTTGATATTTGGAAGCGATATGCCGAAATCGGTGGTAAAGAAAAGCTCGAAGAATTCAAAGAGCAGCTGATAAACGAATTTAACACGCTTTTACATATCGAAGGGTTGCCCAAGGTAGAGCATCTGAACGTGCTTTCGGGTGAATTTATCAATATGGAATACACTCTGCCTAACGGAGAAAAAGTGAAATTCCTTGACGATAAGCAGACCTATCTTGGCAGTCAGCTCGAGGGAGAAACAAAATGCTACGGAATTGTCGCCAATATGGATTTCCTTCTCGTATGCACATATGAGGAAAACGGAGAGAATCCCGAACTCGTGATTTATAAGAAAAGATAAGAATAAGCCGATGAGGAATCAAGCGAAACCTCATCGGCTGTTTTACGTTTA
>JAZTXO010000151.1:0-24701 GCA_045636445.1 Eubacteriales bacterium
CACTTCATGTTGTCTTCCTAAGACCGCTTGGCCTCCGACTTCTTCGACCAGGAGACCGGTGAGCATTACATTCCTTACGTTGTTGAGCCTTCTCTCGGCGCGGACAGAGTTGCTCTTGCATTCCTTGTTGACGCTTATGACGAAGAAGAGCTTGGCGAGGGCGATATTAGAGTCGTTCTTCACCTTCATCCTGCTCTTGCTCCCGTTAAGGCAGCGGTTCTTCCTCTTTCCAAGAAGCTTTCCGAGAAGGCTCTCGAGCTTTACGACGAACTTGCAAAGGAATTCCCCGTTGACTTCGATGAGACCGGCTCTATCGGTAAGAGATACCGCCGTGAGGACGAAATCGGTACTCCCTTCTGTATCACCTACGACTTTGAGACCGAAAACGACGGCTGCGTAACCGTTCGTGACAGAGATACTATGGAGCAGGTAAGAATTCCTCTTGCCGAGGTAAAGTCTTATATCTCCGAGCGTCTTAAATTCTGATTTCCGAGCGTTTAAAACAAAAAATCTGACCCGTATGAGGTTTTTGCGGGGTGCGGGGGCTTTTTGCAAAAAGCCGCCCGCATTTCCTTTATCGCCCGCATTTCCTTTATAATTATATGAAAAACAATAACTTTAACCGACATAAATCGGCACTTTTGGCAGCTTTTCCTCACACGATACCCGTTATGGCAGGTTATCTCTTCCTTGGCGCTTCTTACGGAGTGCTTATGGCGTCGAGAGGATTTTCCTTCATTTTTCCGATATTAACCAGCCTGTTTGTTTTTGCGGGTTCAATGGAATTTGCCCTTGCTAATCTGCTGCTCGGAGCATTTGCTCCTATGGAAGCTCTGTTTTTGGCTCTTATGATAAACGCAAGGCATATTTTTTACGGCATTTCAATGCTTGATAAATATAAGGGCCTGGGTATTAAAAAAATATACCTTATATTTGCCTTGACCGACGAAACCTTTTCTGTAAATTATTCCTCACCTATTCCGCAAAAGGCGGATAAAGGCCTTTTCTATCTTTATATATCGCTTCTTGACCATTCTTACTGGGTGGCAGGTGCGGCTCTCGGTGGAATATTCGGTTCGCTGATTTCTGCGGATATTAAAGGAATAGATTTTGCAATGACGGCAATGTTCGTTGTAATTCTCCTTGAACAGATATTGGGCGGAGTGAAAAATCTCCCCTCTGTGATTATAGGTGTTGGAGCATCGGTTGTTTCTCTTCTTATATTCGGCAGCTCCTCATTCCTTCTGCCCGCAATGGGACTTATGCTTTTATCCCTTGCCGCTTTCAAAAGACCTATTTCACATATAGGTAATGGGGGAGGGCAGATGAAATGAATAACCTCCAGCTTGTTATTATGATTTCTATGGCAGTTTTAGGAACTGCTCTTACGAGATTTTTGCCATTTTTGGTTTTCAATTCAAATAAGCCAACTCCGAAATATCTTGAATATCTGGGGAAATACCTGCCACCCGCTGTGTTCGGAATGCTTGTTGTCTATTGCTTAAAGGGGATAAGCTTTGCTTCACCGATAGGATTTTTACCGGAAATTATAAGCGTTCTCCTGACGGTGATTTTGCACCTTTTATTCAGGAAAATGCTTGTGTCAATTGCAGGCGGAACTGCTGTGTATATGATTCTCGTAAACCTCGTTTTTGTCTGAATAATGTAAACAAAGGATAACATTTATATGGAAAAAGTGCAAAAAATCGCCTCTTTCACAGTTGATCACGACCTGCTTGAAGAGGGAATATACGTATCAAGAATCGACGGCGACGTAGTTACTTACGACCTGCGTACAAGAGTGCCTAACGGCGGTGACTATATGGATAATCTTACTATGCATTCGGTGGAGCATATGTTTGCTACCTATGTCAGAGCAAGTAAGATGTCCGACAGAGTTATCTACTTTGGCCCTATGGGTTGCCAGACGGGATTTTATCTTCTTGTTCGTAATGCCGAGAACGAAGAAGTTCTTGAGGTGGTTATTGACGTTTTGAAGAAAATTATCAGCCACGACGGTGAAATGTTCGGCGCGGTAAGGAAAGAGTGCGGAAATTACAAAAATCTTGACCTCACTTCGGCAAAAATCGAGTGCGAAAGATACCTCAAAGTGCTTCTTTCAAAGGAAAACGATTTTAAGTATAAAGGAGAAAAGATATGAAGGTAGATATAGCCGTTATCGGTGCTATGGAGCCGGAGGTGCTCGGACTTATCGGGGAAATGACCGACCATAAGACCGAAAACGTCAGCGGAATTGAAATTCACCTTGGTAAAATCGGAGAAAAGACGGTTGCCGTTGCAAGATGCGGTATCGGAAAGGTGTTTGCGGCTCTTTGTGCCCAAACTCTCATTCTTCAATATTCCCCCAAGCTTGTAATAAACAGCGGTGTCGGCGGCGGACTTGCTCCCGACCTTAAAACCGGTGATATTATCGTTGCCGAAAGTCTTTGTCAGCACGATATGGATACCTCTGCCATAGGCGACCCCAGAGGACTCGTTTCCGGAATTAACAAAATCTATTTTGACGCTGACAAAAGGGCGGTTGAAATACTTCTTTCCGAGGCGAAAGCTCTTGGACTTTGCGCAAGAGGCGGCAGAGTCGCAACCGGAGATAAATTTATCGCATCTAAATCGGATAAATCGGATATTCTTAAAGAATTTTCAGCCGATGCCTGCGAAATGGAAGGATGCGCTATCGCGCAGGTTGCTTTCGTTAACAACACGCCCTTTGCGGTAGTTCGCGCAATTTCCGATTCGGCAGACGGCGAAGCGAGTATGGACTACCCCACCTTTTTGCCCATTGCCGCAAGGAATTCCCAGAGTCTTACCCTTGCGTTGATCAAGTCCTGGTAATTTTTTCAAAAAAACTATTGACAAATTATATATTATTGATATATAATAAATTTACACTAGCGAAGAAATTCGCATTCACATTTTGGAGGAAAATAAAATGAAAAAGATTTCAGTTCTTTTGGCACTCATTATTTGTGTCACAATCGGCGGCGTTTACGCTGCTTGGTCCTATGCGGGCGCAGCTATTAAGCAGCCTGTTGATACCACCGTTTCTCACGGTATGGCTTCTATCACCTCTACCGAGATCGGTGATCTCAGAATCGTAAACAACAGCCTTCTCGTAAAGGTTGACCAGCTCAACGAAGATTACGATGCTTACCTCAACGTAACCGGACAGATCACCGTTCAGTTCACTCCCGGCGAAGGCGCTGAGGCGAATATTTACGAAGAGGCTATTCCTGTTTATGCTAGCGTATACGTATCGAATGCTGACGCTAACCTTTACCAGGGCAGTCCTATCTACGTTACCACCGGCGAGAGGATTCTCGTTGATTGGGAAAAGCAGGGTGACGGTACATTCCTTGCTACTCTTAACGGCGACGACGTTTTACAGCTCTTTGAGCTTGGCGGTGAATTCCAGCTTAAGTCCGAGTCCGAGTATGAAGCTTTCCACGCTCTCGAAGGTAAGCTCACTCTCAACATTAAGTTTGAGCACGACGCAGGAACCGGTGCTACCGAGTAATTAAAAACAAAGATAAGCGGTCCCATACGTAGCTCAGCCTTGTGCTACGTATGGGCTCTTCACATTTTATACGGAGGAAAAAATGACAGGATACGAGCTGTACGTGTTTCTTATCTGTCTCGTTATGTTTGTTGCCACTATCCTGCTCTTCGGAACGATGCTTTTTATCATTGTTCGTCAGGAGATTTTATGTATCGATGCTGGGCAACGGGACGATAAAATAAGAAAAGAATATCTGAAAAACGTGAACAAACGCCCCTTCTTTAAGAGCGCTTATGGTCTCGTTACATTGATCGTGACGGCTGTTCTCGTCGTTGTTTTCATCTGGACGTTTAACGTTATGTATTCCGATGATAAGGTCGAGGGCAATCTGGCGCAGCCCCGAGTTGTTCTTTCGGACTCTATGTCGGTAAAAAGAAGGTCTAACGACTATCTTGAAAAAAACGGTCTTAACGATCAGTTTGACACATTTGATCTTGTATTTATTCGGGAGCTTCCCGGCGAGTTTGAGCTTGAGCTTTATGACATCGTCGTTTACGAGTATGAGGGGGATATGATAATCCACCGTATCGTAGCTATTGAAGAACCGAACTCTAAGCACCCCGACCACAGGCTCTTTGAGCTGAGGGGCGATGCGGTTAAGTATTCCGACGATCTTCCCGTTGAGTATTCGCAAATGATAGCGATATACGAGGGAGAAAAAATTCCCTTCGCCGGAAGCTTTATCTACTTTATGCAGTCGCCTCCCGGTTATCTTTGTATCTTCCTTGCAATATTCGGCTTCGTCTTTGCTCCGGTGTTAGAGAAAATACTTTGGAGACGTAAGAAAAAGAGGCTTGACAAGATCGGAGTTTACATTGATGACTGAAAGAGTCGCAAGTAAAAATTTAAATCATTAAAAGTATAAATCGCAAATAATTAAAGCAAATACGGTATTAAATTTGAAAATAACAGAGGAAGGAGCGAATAAATGAGAATATTAAAATCATTGGCAATGACGTTGCTTGTGACGATTGTCAGCATTCCCGGCGTGCTTGCCTTTTGGCTCTATTCGCAAAATCCTCTTTCTTCCAAAAACGACCTTATTGAAACAGACATAAACGAGTTTGTGTATAAAGAATTTAAGGGAGTTTATATAAAAAGCGTTGAGCCTATATCGGAGCAAAATGCATCCTGCGATGAAAGCTCTTTTGAAAAGCCAACAACTCACATAAGCGCCTCGGATGCTGACAGAACGAACGGTTACGTTACCTATAAAATCACCTTCCACAACAATTCCGAGGTTACCTATTGGTATATTGGCGCAAATTACAGTGACGACTACGGTCAAAACGCTCTTGTCGGCAAAGCTAACGGTATAAGCATACGAACCGCGGACAAGCAAGGGGATTCATCCTCTACCTTTGACGAAAACGACTGGATACCCCCGAATACCGAGCGTGACGTTTTTGTTACGTACACCTACGGCTCTAATGCGCAAAACGTCTGTCAGACAAAGATAGATTTCCATTTTGACATCAAGATGGACGCAGTACACGACGAGTTCCTTGAGGTGCTAAACAATTCTCCTCCCGGCACGGGATATCATTCGCTCGTTGAGCTCTTTAACAAGCTTTATCACGAGGATGGCACGATGGCTATTTGCTCGGCGTCTCACCCCGAGATGATTGAGAGCCTGTTCGGTAACACAATGGTCAATATCGACGGCGAGGAAAAAGAGGCGCACGTTCTTATAAGGCGTGAAAACCTTGATAACGACACAACCAGCGGTGACGATTATTCTATGGGTGGCCCGAAGGGCTGTGAATATACCTTATATATCACGGTTGAGGGGCTGACTCCCGGAGATACGGTTACAGTTTACGCTATATCCTACTCAATCGGTGCAAGCGGCATGGGCGACGATTGGTATCAGGTCGGCGAGCTTTACGAGGGAACTGCTCCCGTAAATGACGAAGGCTCGATAGATTATACTCGATGGAAGGCAAACTATAAGACCTATAAGATGGCCGACGGCATTGAATACGTTGTCGGAGCTCCTAACGGTGACCAGTACGATATTATGAACACTATGGAGCAGCTTATCTCAGCAGTTGACCAGGATATCTTCAACCAGATAGACAATACGAATATCTTCAAGAAGGTTTATGATATAATAAAGAAATACCCAAGCTCTAATGACCCTGCGATCGTAGGACTCAAGCAGGCGTTTGAGGATGCGTCTAAATTCTACCGCAATCTTAATAACGGTCAGGAATTTAAGGTTGTAAGAGATAAGTACACCAGAGCCGAAATTATTTACGCTCTTGAAAATATTCAAAAGGCTCTTGATTATTATAATCAAGTAGCAAATAAATAAGAAAAGCAAAAGCCGATGTTCAAAATCGGCTTTTTGCAAATTAGAAAGGATTTTTATGAAAACAAAGATTTTACTTCTGCTACTTTCGGTAATACTTGCATTTGGATTTGTGTCCTGCGATAAGGAAGAATCGAAAAATGATAGCGGAGCATCTGAAAATGGCGACGAAACCGAAAAATTCGGAATTCATTACGTAGAAATGAATTTTGGAGACTATGGAAAGATAGTAATTGAGGTTGACGGAGACACTGCTCCCATAACCGCAAAGAATTTCATTGACCTCGTAAATCGCAGTTTTTATGACGGACTTACTATTTTCAGGGCACAGAAAAACTTTGTAATTCAGGGGGGCAGAAACGATAGCGTTACCTTAGAGCCTATCGTCGGCGAATTTGAATCCAACGGTCATAAAAATGATATCTCCCATTTGAGAGGCGTTATTTCTATGGCAAGAACGTCTAATCCCGACTCTGCAACCAGCCAGTTCTTTATCACTCTTGCAGACAGTGCGAAAAACTCTCTTGACGGAAATTATGCCGCATTCGGAAAAGTGGTTGAGGGAATGGAAACCGTTGACGCTATTGCGGCGGCTCTTATGAGTTGCCAGTCCGACAGCATGGGATTTGTAAGCGATAGCGACGCTATCACCATAGTTTCCGCAAAACTTCTTTCGGATTACAAAAAGCCGGAAGACACCAGCGACAAAGACGACACCGTCTATGACGACGGCGGAGCTTTCGATTATCTTACTGCCGACCTTTCAAAGTATATAACCGTTAGCGGATACAAGGATTACAATATAAATCTTAATATTGCAAGACCTAAAGAAATTGACGCAGACGTTGCGATACTCAACATTCTCGCATCGAAAAAGGGTGCGGTTTTGCATAACGGAGCTGCGGTGACGTCGGGTACTATAACTCCCGGTGACGTTGTTAATATCTTCTATCGCGGATACGTTGTAGGAGATAACGGTGAAGAAATTTTTGTTGACGGAATGTGCAATTTCGGAAGCAAGAACGGTAGTGGAGAGTACGTTTACGCATCTCTTGAAATCGGCTCAAACCAATTCGTTCCCGGCTTTGAATTTAATCTTTCGGGCAAGGATTTTTCTGTTGCAAATCAGTTTGTTAGAATAACGTCGGGACAGGTGAGCGCAGATCAGGTAGTGTACGTAAGCTATACAAGAGCGACTAGCGGAAGCTCGGAAGGTAAAATTACAAAGGCGTCCGAAAGAATAGTTCTTGCAGACGGCAAGGAAAAAATCGACGCAAAATACGGCGTAGGCTTTTACGATAAGCTCCTTACTCTTACGGTAGGAGCAGCCGACAACGTAAGCTTTGACTGTGCCGCAAATACCGAAACCTATAACTATTCCAACTTCAAGGTGGATTTTGCCACAACTTGCGAAAAGCCCGGCAATTACATTCTCGTTGATTGCTATTTCCCCTATGATTACGGAACGGCAACTCTTCAAAACAAGAACGCTCGCTTCGAGGTTTACGTTCAGTCTGTTACAGAGTACGAGGAGACAAAGCTTACCAACGAATTTGTTGAAAACAACCTTTTCTATCTTGGAATTACCGCAGCCGACCTTGATATGTTCGATGGTGACAGAGTAAGCCAGCTTCGGCAGTATATAAAGAAGCTTCTGGACGACGATTATCAGGATACGTACAATGCAAAGCTTGAGGAAGCTATGTGGAAACACTACCTTGGAGATGATGTTTCGGTTGTAAAGCAATACCCCAAGGTGATGGTTGACTTGATTTATAACGAATATTATAACGACGTACTTTATCAGTTTGAGCAGAGTGGCGGAGTCGTTACCGGTTCTTGGGGAATGACCATTACCTGCGAGACTGTTGACCAGTACGCTATATATTATCTCGGCCTTCAATATGCCGAAAATCAGGATTGGAAGGCTTATCTTCGTACTCTTGCGAAGAGCCTTGTTGAAGAACGACTTGTTCTTTATTACATAATTAAAGCCGAAAATCTTGTTCCTACCCCGGATACTCTTGCTTCGAAAAAGGCTGAAATTGAAAAGGAATATTTGGATAGCTACATAGAACAGTATTGCCACCAATACAATATCGACAAATCGAAATACTCCGAAGCCGATTGGGCAAAGTTTGTAACCGACAGAACCGCCGAGCTTCACGAATATTACGATGACGCATATTTTGTCGAGAATGCGTATTATCAGATTGCTGTTGATGCTATGCTGACTTGGCCTACCGTAACTACTCTTGATAAATAATTTTTCCTAGGAAAGCGGAGATTTTAATGTCTGAATTTAAAGAAAAAATCAAAAGGGAAGGGCAAAAGACATCCTTGCTTTTAAGAAGTATTCCCACGACGGTCGTAACCCTTTTTGTTGTCAGCGTAATTTGTATGAATCTTCTTGCCAACAAAACGCTGCTTCAGCTTGAATATATAGCTCTTGACGGTGGAATTCTCATTTCCTGGCTTTCCTTTATGTGTATGGACGTTATTACCAAACATTTTGGACCGGGAGCGTCTAACAGAATTTCGATTCTTGCCGCAGGAATAAATCTTCTTTGCTGTCTTATCTTCTTTGTTGCGGCGGCGCTTCCATCTAATGCGGGAGATTTTTCCGGATTTGATAGAATTTTTGGCGGCACTTGGTTTATTCTTCTTGCCAGTACCGTAGCATTTCTTACCTCGGCGGTGATAAACAATATGCTGAATTCCACTATCGGAAAAGCGTTCAGAAAAAATCCCGATGGCAAAGCGGCATTCTGTACAAGAGCATATATCTCAACGTTTGTAGCTCAGTTTTTGGATAATCTCATTTTCTCGGTTATAGTTTTCGTTATATTCGCACCTATATTCTGGGACGGTTTTTCCTGGACGGTGATACAGTGCGTCAGTTGCGCTCTTGTAGGAGCTTTTGCGGAGCTTATAATGGAGATTATCTTCTCGCCTATCGGCTATCGCATCTCCGAAAGATGGAAAAGACAAGGCATCGGAAAAGAATATATAGAATTTAATGAAGGAAAATAAACTTATGAAGGTTTTAGTTACCGGCTCTTCTCAAGGAATAGGAAAAGCAATAGCCGAGCATTTCCTTGAAAAAGGACACCTGGTTGTCGGAATAGACAAGCAGACCGGAAGCATTAAAAGCGACAAATATACGCATATTACCTGCGACGTAAGGGATAGAGATGCTCTTCCCGAAATTGAGGATATTGACGTTCTTATTAACAATGCGGGTGTGCAGCACGAGGACGATATTGAGGTGAACTTGAAGTCCTTAATTTACATTACCGAAAGGTACGGTGTAAGAGAGGGAATAAAATCCATACTGAATATCGGCTCTGCAAGCGCTCACACCGGCTCGGAGTTTCCCGAATATTGCGCCAGCAAGGGCGGCATTCTTTCTTATACCAAAAACGTAGCGCTAAGGGTTGCAAAATTCAGCGCAACCTGCAATAGCCTTGACCCCGGCGGAGTTCTGACTCCTTTAAATCAACCGGTAATGGACGACCCCGAGCTTTGGGAGCAGATTATGGCAGAAACCCCTCTTAAAAGGTGGGCAACGCCCGAAGAAATTGCCGAATGGGCATATTTCCTCACTATGGAAAACCGCTTCTGCACAGGCCAGAGTATTCTTGTTGACGGCGGCGAATCTATAAACTATAAGTTCGTCTGGAAAGATTAGTTAAATATGTAAAAACCAAAGAAAAAACGCTCTCAAGGGAGCGTTTTTTGGCATTTATAGGAGTCCCTTCCTTATTATATTCATTGATTCGACAGCCTCTTATATGGTATAATTTGTTTCGAATTTAAGTGAAAGGAGAAATGAATGAAAAAAGAAAAAGTAGTGGCAATAGGACTTGCCGCAACAGTAGCTATGGGAGCTTTAGCTATTCCCGCATCGGCTGCCGTAAGAGAGGGGAGGGCGACGTATGAGAGTACATATTCCTCGGTACTGGAGGGGAGAGCCGAAAGGTTTATCCGAAATTACAAATCGCTTTTTTCTGTGCCGAATAAAAACGTATGGAGCTATAACCGCCCGTCTGTGAGCATTGGCGGAAAGACTGTCTCGGTCAAAGGACTCTTTATAAACGGAGCGGCTTATATTCCCTTTAGAGCAGCAGCTGGGGCGATAGACGGGTCATCGTACAGTTATAATAGCTCGGAAAGAAGCTCTGTTATGAATGCAAAGGGGTTGAATATGAAGGCGGGAGATGGTTGTTATACCATATATGCAAACGATAGAGCACTCTTCTCGGAACACCCCACGGTAATAATGAGCGACGGCAGAATGTATATTCCCGCAGAGATATTCGCAAAGGCTGTGGGAATGAGTGTTTCGGTAGGCGACGGGCAAATTTCCTTAAAGGGTGGATATTCCCCTCTTGTTCACGCTTCCAAATTTTACAGAGAAGACGAGGTGTTCTGGCTTGCGAGAATTATCCACGCAGAGAGCAGAGGAGAGCCTCTGTTAGGTAAAATTGCGGTTGGCGACGTAGTTCTTAACAGAGTCCGTTCCGCATATTACCCTAGTACTATTTACGGTGTAATTTTCGACCGCAAATACGGAGTGCAGTTCAGCCCCGTTCTTGACGGAAGCATCTATAACACGCCCGATTTCAATTCCATTCTTGCGGCAAAAATCTGCCTTGACGGCTATATGATCTCAAAGGACGTTTTCTTCTTCCTTGAGCCGACTCAGTCTACATCATCCTGGATTCCAAGAGAAAGAGAATACCTTTTCACCATCGGACATCACGACTTTTATAAATAAAAGTTTACATTTTTCTCAAAAATGCAATAAAAAGGCAGAGGCTCAATGACCTCTGCCTTCTGTTTGTTTTGTAAGTATCAAGCTTATTCAGCAGGAATTTCGCTTGGAAGTATAGGAGTTACTGTTGCTCTCTCTGCGTCGGGAAGAACGTCAAACTGCAAGTAAACCTCACCGTTTGCATCGGTTTCGGGCAGTGCGTACTGAACTGTGTCACCCTGAACTATCTTTGCAGCCTTCCAGCCGCCAAAGTTCTTAAGTCTTACGGTAAGGGACATATTGTAAATTTCGTCGTCCATTTCGTCGCTTATGCTAACGTAAATGCAGCCGTAGCCTTTTTCTACCGTGGCTTTTGCGGTTTTAGCCTCTCTTACGTAGAGAAGAGCATCTTCAAAGTTCGCATTCCAGAGCTTACCTTCGTCAACGTATTTATTGATCTTGGAAAGAGCGAGGTCCATGTCGCTGTCCATAAGATAGTAGCCGGGATCCGACTGGTTTACTGCGGGATCGTCGGTAAGACCGTGGATAGAAAGTATTTCCATATTGCCCTGCTTTGATGCGGCTTCAAGTATGGAGTCAAGATTGTTTTTGATCATGCTTGAAGAGAGGAATCTGGTGTTTATCCAGTTCCAATCTATATCACCGTCAAGGTCGTTTGCGCCGCCGCTGTAAAATCTTGCGCCGATGTGGTGGGCGTCAATAAGACGTCTTGCCGTAGGGGTATAGATTATCTGCTTCAGCTGAGCTTCAGAGCCGTCGGTGTATTTGTTTGCTACCGCAGAAAATCCGGGGTAAGCAAAGGTAAGCACTCTCTGACCGGGGAACAACTCTCGCATCTTCTCCTGGGAGGTTACAAGCTCGTATTCCATTTTGTCGGGATCGTCTGCCGCATGAACAAAGCCTGATGCATCTTTAAATTCTGTACCCCACCAGTTATGGGTTGCCGAGTGATTTACTATCTTCCAGCGTCCGTTATCAAGATAGAACTTGTAGTTATCAACGGCTGTTCTGTCCACCGCACCGTTATTATAAACCTTATTGAGAAGGAATCCTACGTCAGCAACAAGGCCGTATTTTTCAAGCATAGCGTCAAGAAGCGCCATAGTAGGAAGTCTTGCATCGTCGTGAATTACGGTTACAATACCGGAAGCGCCGCCCTTTGCAGACATAATTTCAGCTTCAAGACCGAACCATTTAGCCTTAACAGTCATATTCTTTGTCGTGCCTTTCTTGATCTCGTTTGTAGAAACACCGTCGATTTCCCAACCGAGGAATTCGTAGTCGGTACGGGTGGGAGTGCCGAATGTAATCGTGTCGCTTTCAACGGTGAAGCTTTCAGGCATAGCACCCTCGTAGCTTCCGCCGCCAAGGTCGTAGGTTATAGTGTAGTTGATAAGCTTCCACTGTGCAACAAGGGTTATATCCGAGTCAACCGTGTACTTATCGAAATCCCAGGGTAAACCCTTGTAATACCAGCCGATAAATTCAGCGCCGGCTCTCATTGTTTGGTAGGGGCGGTAGCATTTTTGTCCTGCCTTTACGGTCATAGGAGCAAGGGTAGTTCCGCCGTTTGTGTCAAGAGTTACGGTGTATTCGCTCTTTACGACAGGCTTTTCATCGTTTGTCTGATTATCGTTTGTGTTATCGTTTGAGCTGTCGTCGGAGGAGTCAGAGCCGAACATATTTGTTATGCTATCCATACATCCGACCATAAGTCCAAGGCATAAAGTAAGAGTTAGAGTTAATAATATAATTTTTTTCATATTTTCACCCATCAATCAAAGGTAAGAGTCTGGTGAGCGTGGAGAATGGTTTTAACGTTGTCCACTGTGATGTAAACGTCAATATTAGAGGGGTTTGTAATAGAGTTTTCGGAAAGCACAAGCGACTTTACTGCATCCTCATACTCGAAAATCTCTCTGTTTGATGCGTACCAGAATTCATCGGAGCGATTGCCGTAGGTAGAAGCAAAGGTTCTGAGAACTCCCCATTGATTTTCAAAGTCAACTGCGTGAACACCGAAGGAGAAGAACTTAAGCTCACCCTTGGGATCAAGCTTGTCGTACTTTTCCATTACCTCGTTTAAGCAGCTTGCGTTTGCATTATAGGTCCATGCGAAGCGATCCTCGGGAAGAGCAAAATTGGTGGAGTCCTTGATAGTGCCGGTCTTTCTCGCATAGAGGTAACCCTGCTCGATAAAGTACTGCTTAACCTCGGAGCTTAAAATGCCGTGAGGATATGCAAATCCAACGACCGAGCCTTCGCCGAATACGCTCTCAATATCTGCCTTGGATGCCGCAGCGTCCTCGGTATATGTGTCATAAACCGCCATAGGATGCCAATAGGGCTTGTGGTTCGGGTCGGTGTTGGGTGTTCCGGTTGAATAGTAATGGTAGTCTATGTAATAAAGACCGGGAGTCTTGGATTTATAAACGTATCTTACATCGGCGGTTGAGGAGTTGAAATACTCATCCTTGATGTTAAGGGAATCAAAGTCGAGACCGTCGCGAATGGGAAGAGAGTGAATGTTAAGATGGTTTGCTACCTCATATCCCTCGTAAATTGCAAGATATTTTGCAGCCGATGCAGCGCTTGTTCTGCAAAGGTTGAACGTTCCCTTGATGCCCGCAGGCTTAACTATGCTTATAAATGTAGGGTCTCTTACGATGTCGCCATCGTCAATAGTAAAGGTTACAGATTTTCTTACGAAACCGGGGTAGTAATTTACGTCTATCTTAGTGCCGTTTGCGAGAATGCTTCCGTAAACGCTCTCAAGTGTTTCATCTCCTATAAGAATAGCAGCCGAAAGGGTTGCGTTCTTGCCGTTTGGAGTCATCTTAAAGTCTGCCATAAGCTTATCTCCCTCTGTACGAGTTTTTACGTGGGTTACTTTTCCGCCCTGGTTGATTCTTACAGTATCCCAATTTCTGCCTGTAAGGTCAACCGAAACGGTAAGCGATTTGTCGGTGTCGGCGGTGAGTTTTACGTCAATGGTATCACCGTTGTCCCAGGTACGTGCGGTCGCCGTCTCCGAATCCTTAACGGTTACGTCAGGACCGAAGAAGTCGGCAACAAGGTAAATATCACCGGTTGAGCCCTTGGGAATCTCGGTTACAAGTTTGCCGTCAAGATACCAGCCTGCAAATTTGCAGTTTTCCTTTTGAAGCGAGGGAAGAGTTATTGTGTCGGTCTCCACGGTGTAGGTCTGGGGCAGGGGAGAAGTGATGCTTCCGCCGGAAAGCTCATAATCTATTGTATATTCGTCAAAAATCCATTTTGCAACGAGAGTAATATCCGAATTTACCTTATCGCTGCGGAAGTTCCACACCTTTCCTTCGTAGTACCAAGCTTCAAATGTAGCGCCAAAGCGAATGGGAGCGTAGGGCGCTCGTACCAACTCGCCGGGCTTTACCTGAGCTGAATTTACGTCTGTTCCTCCGTTTGAATCGAAGGTTACGGTGTAAAACTCGGGGGGAGTAGGTGTGTTGTCGGCATTGTTTTGATTGTCATTCTGATTGTTCGAGCCGTCACCCTGACCGAAGTCGAAGGGAAGCTCACAACCGAAAAGTATAACCGTGCATAAAAGCAAAGTTAAAATTGTATAAAGCTTTTTCATATCGAAGCTCCTTATGCTTTTTTATTTAATTATAGCATAGTATATTTTTTTAGTCAATAAGCTTTTTGTAGAACAAATGAAAAGTTAAAGCTCGACTGAAAAGTATAATTTGCTAAAAGGCAAGGTTGTAATTTCAATAAAATAATATGGATTATAGAAAAGGCGGCTTTAAAAAACGAAAAAAAGTCGGCAGTAGAGCGTGAAAAAAACGACTTTTTCGGCAAAAAGGCTTGAAAAGTCGGAGGGATTAGTGTATACTAAAATTGCCTTAATAAATGAAAAAAGGAAGAGTGTACTTATGGTTTACAAAATGAATATTGCGGGGGTTGAACGTGATCTTCCCCTCTGTCCTCTTACAGATGAGCTTAACATTGCGGCATTCGTTCTTTTCGGTGATGTTGAACTTACCGAAAAATGTGCTGAGGCTCTTTGCAAAAAAGCTCCCGAGCACGACGTTATGATAACTGCGGAATCCAAGGGTATTCCCCTGGTATACGCTATGTGTCGCATTTCCGGCAGAAACAGATACATACTTGCAAGAAAGTCCGTAAAGCTTTATATGAAAGATGTTGTTGCCTGCAATACGAAGTCGATAACCACAAGCAACGCCCAGACTCTCTATCTTGACGGTGAGGATGCAGCCTTTCTTAAGGGCAAGAAGGTGCTTATAGTTGATGACGTTATCAGTACAGGCGGTTCTCTTCTTTCGCTTGAGAACTTGGTTCGTCAGTCGGGCGGCGAAATAGTCGGCAAAATGGCTATTCTTGCAGAGGGCGACGCTACGGAGCGTGATGATATTATATACCTTGAAAAGCTTCCTCTCTTTGACAAAGACGGAAATGCAATATAAACTTTAGGAGACAAAGAAATGCAGAACAGACTTACTAACGAACAGCTTAAAGCAGCTTTTGATGCAGCTCTTTTGAAGCTTGACGCAATGATAGAAAAGCATGGTGAGAAATTCCCCTCATCGGATTCAAGAGGAAACAAGTACTCCTCGATAGAGAATCGAGGCGGTTGGACACAGTGCTTCTACACCGGTATGCTTTTCCTTGCATACGAGTATTCTAAAAATCAGAAGTACCTTGACGCAGCTCTCTCTCACGTTGACAGCTTTATTAAGCGAGTTGACGAAATGCTTGGTATGGGTGACCACGATATAGGCTTTAACTTCACGCTTTCCACCGTTGCCGCATACAAGGTTACAGGTAAGGAAATATACAAGGAAAAGGCTATCAAGGCTGCCCAGGTTCTTGCAGGCCGATTCAGAGAAAAGGGACAGTTCATTCAGCTTGCAGGTGAGGCTGACTGCGCGGATAAGGCTCTTTACCGCCTTATTATCGACTGCCTTATGAACACCAATCTTCTCTATTGGGCAGGAAGTGTAACCGGCGACTCCGAGTTTACAAGAAAGGCCTTCGCTCACTTCACTACAACTATGGAAACTGTTGTAAGAAACGACGGCTCAACCTTCCAAAACTTCTACTTTGACCCCGCAACCGGCGCAAGACTTGGCGGCGGCACAAAGCAGGGCCTTAATGCCGAAAGCTGCTGGTCTCGCGGTCAGTCCTGGGGTGTTACCGCAATACCTCTTACCTATTCATATATGAAGAATAACGAAATCTTCGACAAATACTACACTATTGCCGATTACTTTATTGACAGACTCCCCACCGACAAAGTTGCATATTGGGATCTCTGCTTCACCGACGGTGGTGAGCCGAGAGACTCTTCCGCTAACGCTATCGCAGTTTGCGGTCTTATCGAGGCGGTAAGAAATATGCCTATTGACGAAGCGAAAAAGGCAAAATACGAAGCGTCTGCCGAGGATATGCTCTATGCGCTCGTTACCGATTGCGCATCCTTTGATGAGCCTGAGTGCGAGGGTGTAATCAAGCACGGAACTTACTATTACGCAGGCGGTCTCGGCATTGACGAGTGCTGCATTTGGGGCGACTACTTCTATATGGAAGCTCTTATGCGTAAGCTTAATCCCGATTGGAAGAAATATTGGTAAAAGTAAATAAAACTTAACATTTAAGCGGATTTTGGAAGCAAAATCCGCTTTTTTCTTTATTTGAAACTCTTTTAAAAACTGTTTAAATTCGACAAAAAGGGATATACTAACCACACATAAATAACATTCTGTGGGGTGATTTTATGCGAATGACCAAGGTCGAAATATGCGGTGTTGATACTTCAAAGCTTGTGACTTTTTCGGAGGAAGAAAAAAGAGAGCTTCTTAGACGTGTAAGAGAGGGGGACAGAGGAGCGAGAGACGCTCTCGTTATGGGAAATTTGAAGCTTGTTCTTTCTGTTATCGGAAAATTCAATCCGAAGCACGAGTATGCCGATGACCTTTTTCAGGTTGGCGTTATAGGACTTATAAAAGCTATTGATAATTTCAATTTGGAGCTTGACGTTAAATTTTCCACCTATGCCGTGCCGATGATAATAGGCGAGGTAAGAAGGTATCAGCGAGACAACAATTCGGTAAGAGTCAGCAGAGGTGTCCGAGACCTTGCCTACCGAGCTTTGCAGATAAAGGAAGAGATTGCAAGATTAGAGCAAAGGGAAGCCGGACTTTCGGAGATTGCAAAAAGGCTTGACTCTACCGAAAAGGAGGTTGGGGCTGCGATGGAAGCAATAATTGAGCCGGTCTCGCTTTTTGACAGCGTTTTTGGTGACGGTGAGGATACCGTTTACGTGATAGACAAGCTTGCAGACGAAAACGAGTCTGATGAATCCTGGGTTGAAAGCATTTCTCTAAAGGAGGCAATGAAAAAGCTATCCCCAAGAGAAAAGAATATAATCGAGCGTCGCTTTTACAAGGGGAGAACACAAATGGAGATAGCAGCCGAAATAGGAATTTCCCAGGCTCAGGTCTCTCGCCTTGAAAAAGGCGCAATCGACAAGCTCAGAAGATATATGGAATAAAAAAAGAGCCGATCGGCTCTTTTTTTATTTGCGGACGCTGAAACGGACACAAAAATGAAACAAAATATGTAAATAATTATTTACAGAGCAATCGGTTCGGCTCATAAATATACGTTCGTTTTCTTTAGAATTTTTTCTTTGTATTCTTCAGCGCTCGAAAAAGCTTCTTTTCCCTTATAGCAAAGATTGAGATAGGCTTTTACAACCTCGTTGTGGGCTTCGCAGCAGAAGTTGTTCTTTAAATGTACCGCAGTGGCGGGATTTTCTTCCATTTCCGGAGTAAATACGGTCATTTCTGCATAGATTTTTCCGCCTATGAGCGCCCAGCCGTCAAAGTATTTGCGAAGCTCTTCTTCATCTGTGAGTGGCTCTGAAATTTCATTTAGGTAAGAATTGAATTTTTCAAGCCTTTCTCCCCGTAAAAGCTCTATCTTTTCAAGATCAAATTCATAAGGATAAAGTTTGGTTTTTACATTTCCTCCCGAAAATTCAAGCTCGGTCATATATCCGTAGCGGAAGGCGATTGTCTTTTCTTCGTTAAGCCTTGCCGAGGTGTAGTAGAAATTACCCATACTGTAAATTATGGGTTTTCCTTCGTAGGTTTCGTACCCTTGCGGACAGTGAGTGTGCATAGCGACAACTGCATCAGCGCCCAGATCAATAAAGTGACGGTATAGCTCCTGCTTCATAGGCGAAGGATAGGGGTTGTCTTCGTTTCCACCGTGGAAATATACCACAGCATAGGAGTCCTGTGCCTTTGCTTCCTTAATAAATTTCGCAACTCTGCCGAGAGAATATCCCGCAACACCCGGCTTGTTCTTTTCTGCTATACCGAACTCGTTTTCGCAAACCGAAAGAACGAAAACACGCTCTCCCCCTTTTTCAAAGCAGTGGGGAAGATAAGCCTCGTCAATATTTTCACCTGCTCCGAGAGTGGGATAACCGTTGGATCGAAGGTGATTAAGCATATATCTTACTCCTGCGTCACCGAAGTCGCCGGTATGGTTGTTGGCGAGGGCAACCGCATCAATGCCCATAACTTTTAGGGAGTAAATGTATTCGGGCAGGGCGCGGGTATTAGGGCCGCTTTTTACGATAGGCGCAAGATTTTCGGTTACAAATGGCGTTTCAAAATTCAACATTCTGAAATCCGCACCCTTAAAGGTAGGTAATAGGTCGGAAAAGGCGTTTTCTATATACTCGTTTCCAACGTAGCTGTCAAAATAGCGAAATCCTAAATCGGCGGCAAATAAAATTTTCATTTTTACTCCTTTGCATTTAATCCTTGCAACTCTAATTTAAAGCATATATATTACATTTATTGTAACATCTTAAGCTCGGATATTCAAGCGTCAGAATTAAGATAATACAAGATATTGTTGTGTTATTTTAAGATTTTGAAAAAATGTTTTGTCAGGTACTTGAAGTTTTTATGTGATTTTGCTATACTTATTTTAAGCTTTTTGAATAAGGAATTTGAATTTATGGAAAATGCTTTTATTAGTGCAAAATATCTGTTTTATTGCGTAAGAAGAGATTCCGTACCGCCAATTGAACGCGCCAAACTCGCTTATATTGACTTAACCTACTGTCTTGAGGGCGAAATGAAGTATGAGTACAACGGTGAGTCCGTGCATCTTTTCCCCGGAGATGCAATCCTTTTTCCGGTGGGATCTGAAAGAGTGAGATATTTCAGCTCGGAACAGAACTATTACGCAAGTTTTAATCTCCTTTTACGAGAGCCGTTTGTTCCCGAGGTCGAGGGATATATTCCAAAGGCGGTAACGCCCGACACGGTGTGTATGCTTGATATTTTCAAGGGCCTTTGCGACTCCGATTCGTCAAACAAGCAGGAAAAATGCGCTGCAATCTTTTTCTATCTCTATCATCAGCTGATCGAAGCGGTAAAGGACAGAGAAAATTCCCACGTTAAGTTGGCGAAGCAGTATATGCTTTCTCATCTTTCTTCCGAGGTGAGTTTGGAGGAAATTGCAGAGGTTGTTCATCTTGCGCCAAACTATCTTTGCTCCGTATTCAAGAAAACCACCGGGAAAACGGTTATGCAATATCTGGCAGAACAACGCATCGACCTTGCAAAAAGGTTGATATTAACGCAATCTGATGAGCTTTATAAAATATCAGAACTTTGCGGTTTTTCCGACTACAACCATTTTTCTCACACCTTCAAGAAAATCTCCGGAGTAAGTCCCATCTTCTACCGTAAAATCAAAAACAAGAAATAAAATTCAGTTGTAGCTTTGCGTTTTGAATTTGTCACGCATAACTGAAAAGTGCATTTTGCAAACAATATGTTTACAAAAAAGGACGGAGAATGAAAAATCTCTGTCCTTTTTCATATCGGTAGGCGATTTTGTTGCTTTCAGTCTCTGAATTTTTAAGTACGCACCGAGGGATTTAGGTTTATGGATTTGCTTATATTTCCAATATTTCCGTAACACATTCGCCTCTTGCATCTCTAAGCGAAAGTCCCAGAATTTCTGCAAGGGTTGGCGCGTGATTTAAAATGTTTCCTTCGTCAACACAAACGCCTTCCTTAAAGGACGGGCCTGCTCCGATAAAGGTAGGCTGAGGGCCTTTTTCCGGAAGATGGCCGTGAGTTCCTCTGCCTGTTCTGTAATCGTTGGTATTTCTCGGAATTACAATAGGACGGACAAGCGATTCGCTGAAGCTTGTGTAGCCATCGCTCTCAAGAACGAATGAGAAATCACCCGAAAGACCGTAGAGTTTTTCAACCTCTTCCTTTGTGAATACTTCATCAAAGCCGTAAATTTTTTCACTTGCCATTTCCGAAAGGAGTTTATAAACTCCGTCATAAATCTCTTTGTTTTCGGAATCCTTAAGGTAAACGTGAGCCGAAAGGCCGCAGCTTACAATATATGCGTCATAAGAAAGAAGCTCTCCCTTGTCGTTAGTCTTTAAATATCCTGCATCCGCAAGGTAAACGTTAGGGCAAATAACTCTGACAATATCCAACTGTCCGTGATCGCTGAGTATAACGAAATCGGTGTTTTCTTCGATTCCGGCATCCCTTACCGCATCAAGGAGAATACCCAGCCAACGGTCGGTTTCTTCAATAGCCCCCCTGACTGCACTGCCGAAAATTCCGCTGCGATGTCTTGCATTGTCAACAAGAGACGGGTGAGTGAGCAGAAGGTTCGGCTTGTACCTCTTTATTATTTCAGCGGCGCAGTATATCTGAAAACGGTCAATAGCAGGGTGCTCGTCACGAAAGCCGAAACGAGAAATACCCTCCTCAACTATATCCATAAGGCACTCTGTTGTGCCATATTCGCGAAAAACGTCGAGAATTTCACTCTCTCGCCCCTCACTGTACTCGTTCAGCACATCCGGCACAAGATAGTCGATAACGTTTTGTCCTTTTGCAGTAACAGGCCATTGGCAAACCGCACTCGTAAGACCTGCTCGTTTTGCAGCGTGGAGAATGGTGTCGCACTTTATTTCATAGAGCATATTGTACCAAGGGGCGTCTTTACCGGGAGCAAAGGTTGCATTGCTGATGATTCCGGTAACACCTGCCGGAGCGCCGCTTATGATTGAGGCGTGTACGGGATGGGTAAGCGAGGGATAAATAGTTTTAACCCGTTTAATAATTGAGCCGCTTTCTATAATCTTGCCGAAATTCGGAAGAGTTTTTGCATATTCAAGATCCTCGTAAACTAAAGCGTCAACGCTTACAACGATTAAATGTTTGTCGTTCATAAATTCTCCTTGAGTAATATGCTGTTATTTTGATTATATCACATCTCGTCAATGAGGTCAATATATTATGTAGTTTCCTAGACATCTTAAATATCCAAAATTCCGGGTGCCTTAAGCATAAATTATTGCTAATCCTTCCAGCCCATTACAAGAGGCTAGCTCAAGTTCAAAAAAACTGAGCTAGCCTCGAAAACATCAAGAGGTGGTGCTTCAATATACTATCATTCTGTTTTATCTGCGGTATATTCAAAGTCGTTTTCGGGATCGAATTCCACGTTGAATCTTCTTAGATATGCAGGGTAGTAATAGGATACTTCAAGATCGCTTCCTACTCTAGTGTGGTTGTATATTATTATCAGCTCGTCCTTGGAATATGAAATCGAATAATAAAACATATCGACATAGGAATAAGCATCGGATGACTGTACCATTTGGATACCTGCGCTCCACTTCGAATTTATAACGTCGGTGTAGCTTGGATCGTAAGGATTTTCAAAAGTATTCACCCCATCTTCACCAAAGGTTTCGATTGCCTTGTTGAGATGATAGTTGAAATCTTCTTCCGAATCAAACTTTACTTCCAGGTATATGTCTGTTTGAGAGGCATCTGAGTATTTGTGGAAGTAAGAATATTTTATTACTTCCATATCATCATCGATTGATTCGGGAAAATGCTTCGGGGAATATTCAAAATCATAGACACCGTAGTTTGCGATATCTTCGGTGTAAGAATGCCCTTGTGGGCCTAAAATTATGTAGACTGCAGTGGACATCCATCCGGCATAGAAAAGCGCGAAAACGTATGCGATAACTAAAATGGCGGAGAGCAATTCACGCCAAAATCCGCGAAAAAGCGTCCTCCAATAGTATATTACTATCAAAATCAAGAGGATGAACAGTACAATTGCGGCAATCGCCCAGACAGTAATAGCTGTCAAAGAAATTCCTTGCGGATAAACGTAATATTTGTTGCCCAAAACAACAACAGCGGAAGGAACAAGAGCTGATAAAAACGCAAATGCTGCTAAAAGGGTAGCAAGAATTCGATCGAAAACGTTTATGAATTTCCAAAAACCTTTCATAAGAACCTCCTTTTTTGTGCCGTTTTATAAATTATACCATATTGTGGTAACGAAGTCAATACGCTTCAAAATTTGCGGTTGAAAATTGGGTTACGGTAAAACTCCTCATCCATCCGGCAAACCAAGGATTGTCAGACACCTTCTCTCATCGAAAAAGGTGGACTTCCGATCTCGCTCACCGAAAGCTTGGATGAGAATTGCGAGTGAGGAAACGATGATGGAAAAAACTTAATAACTTAATAAAATGGAGAAAACCCTAGGTTTTAACCTTGATTTTCTTCGTTAAAAAATACGGTAGACGCAGAGACTTTTTTCTGCATCTACCGTTTTTTTTCGGTTATTCTAAACGAAATCGCTTTAAAATTACACCATCAGCTCGGAAATAAGTTCGCAAAGCTCTCCGGGATTCTCAAGGCTGATACCGCCAATAAGGCAGGCCTCGTTGTAAAGAATCTTTGCATATTTCCCAAGCTTTTCTTTGTCCTCTTCGTAAAGAGCTTTAAGCTTTTCTGCTATGGGGTGGTTGAGATTGATTTCAAGAGCCACGTTTGCCTTGGGAAGATTTCCATCAGCTCCGGGCATTTTTTGAAGCACCTTTTCCATTTCAACCGAAAGCTCACCCTCGGAGGTAAGGCAAACGGGGTGCTTTGCAAGAGCTGTGGTAAATCTTACTGCCGAAACCTTGCCGATAGCCTCCTGCATAGCCGCAAGCATCTGCTCGGAGGACTCGTTTTCGCTTTTTGCCTTTTCCTTTTCTTCTTCGGTGGAAAGGTCTGCCGCTTCGGCGGTTACGTTCTTAAATTCCTTGTCGGCATACTTTCCGAGCATCTTAAGAGCAAATTCGTCAACGTCGTCGGTAAGATAAAGAACTTCGTATCCCTTTGCCTTTACAGCTTCAAGCTGAGGAAGCATCTCGATTTTTTCGATAGATTCGCCTGCCGCATAGTATATTGCGATTTGCTCTTCTTTCATAGCGTCCGAATACTCTTTGAGCGTAACGTACTTCTTTGCGGTCGAGGATTTGAAAAGAAGAAGGTCTTCAAGCACGTCCTTGTGCATACCGTAATCCGAGTAAATGCCGTATTTAAGCTGAATTCCAAAAGCATCGAAGAACTTTTCGTACTTTTCTCTGTCGCTCTCCAGCATCTTAAGAAGCTCGGATTTTATCTTCTTTTCAATAGCCTTTGCCATAACCTTAAGCTGACGGTCGTGCTGAAGGAATTCTCTTGAAATATTGAGAGAAAGGTCGGAAGAATCAACAACACCGCGAACAAATCCGAAATAATCGGGAAGCAGGTCCGGACATTTTTCCATTATCATAACGCCCGAGGAATAAAGCTCAAGTCCTTTTTCAAATTCCTTGGTGTAATAATCAAAGGGAGCGTGAGCAGGTACGAAGAGCAGTGCGGAATAGGTTGCAGTACCCTCTGACTTTTGGGTAATAACTCTTGCAGGAGCTTCGTAGTCGTAGAATTTATCTGTGTAGAAGCTCTTGTACTCTTCCTCGGTAACGTCGCTCGCAGCCTTTTTCCAAAGAGGAATCATGCTGTTGAGAGTTTCAATTTCCGTGTAGCTTTCGTAATCCTTGTCGGAGTTTTCTTTAAGACGCTGCTTTGTCATAGCCATCTTTATGGGATAGCGAATATAGTCGGAATACTTTTTAACAAGAGCACGGATGCGGTATTCGTCAAGGAATTCGGAATACTTTTCCTCGTCGTTATCTTCCTTAATATATAATATAATCTCAGTACCGAAAGTTTTCTTGTCGCATTCTTCGATAATATATCCGTCAGCTCCCTCGGATTCCCAAAGATATGCAGCCTCCTCGCCCCAAACCTTTGAGCGAACCTGGATTTTCTTTGCAACCATAAAGGAAGAGTAAAATCCAACGCCAAACTGACCGATAACGTCAACGTCTTCCGTATCGGCATTGTCACGCTTGAATTCAAACGAGCCGCTCTTTGCAATAGTGCCGAGATTGTTTTCAAGCTCGTCCTTTGTCATGCCGCAGCCGTTGTCGGTTATGGTAAGAGTACGTGCACTCTTGTCTATCGCAAGATTTATAGCGTAATCACCCCTGCCAATAGTAACCGAAGAATCGGTAAGGGAACGGAAATAGAGCTTATCTATTGCATCGTTTGCGTTGGAAATCAACTCTCTTAAGAAAATCTCTCTGTGAGTATAAATTGAGCCAATCATCATATCAAGGAGTTTTTTTGACTCGGTTTTGAATTGTTTTTTCTTCATTATAATTATATAACCGCCTTTCGTTATGTAAAAACTTATGTTTAGCACTCGTTACGCTTGAGTGCTAAAAGTATTATAACACCAAGCGTGTGAAATGTCAATACTCAAAGGTGAACAATGTTTTAATATTATTAACCGATATTGTTAATTGGCAGAATTGCACAAAAACCACGCCGAAAAATGGTTGAAATCTGCCAAAAGGGTAAAAACAAAAATTTTTTTAAAAAAATTGAAAAAAACTCTTGACATTCAAAATGTTTTGTTGTATAATAGACAAGCTGACTCGCGAGAGGACAGCAAATGATCATTGAAAATTGAACAACACGAACAAAGATTTAAGCACTATTTGTGCAATCTTGTCAAACACATGAGTAAAACTCAAAAAGTAAGAGAAAGCTAAGATTAATTAG